>CAZVZH010000061.1:0-22423 GCA_964630705.1 uncultured Saprospiraceae bacterium
AATACCGGTATTTACTCATCCGCCCATTTTCGTCTTTGATAATATAGGCATCCTGAAAACCGCTGCTGCGCAATTTGTCGGTTGCCAGCATGGCTTGGCCGACGGAGGGGAAGCCGGTGAGCATGATGGCGGTTTTGTTCGTGCTGCCGATGGGCCATTTTTCTACGATTCCGCCCGTTCCGTCCACTTTACGGATGTCAAAATTGTAGGGATCGTCCAAGGCGCAAACCCGCACATAATATTTGGCGTTGTCGGCGCCGGCAACCACTGGCGCTACCGTAGTGGCGCTGGAATATTGGGCAGGGCTAGTGGTCATGTTTCCTTTCGCAGCTGGCGGAGCGAGCAATTTTTCGTGTGTGAGGTCTTCCGGCTTTTCAGAAACGATCAGGGCATCGCGGTATCCGAGTTGGATGGCCTGGGCGCGCGCTGTTTCGGCTTGGTCATAAGCGCCCCAGGTGCCTACGCGGACGCGCAAGCGGTCGCTTTCTTGTTGAATGTACACATAACCCAATTGCGCCAGATTGGCATAGTCGCTGACCAGAATCGTACTGGAATTTGGCCAGGAGGCTACCTGCACAGCATAGCGAAGGGCGCCGCCTTTTGCTGCCAGGCTCGTCGAATTTCCGGCCATGGACAGGCCAACCAACATGCTGGCATCCGCTTGGTCTTCATTCACAATAAAAGCGTCTTTGACCACTGGTTGAACGGTATTTTTTAAAACATCGGCGGCAGCCTCGCGCGTTGGGTACACGCCAAGCCGGAGTTTGTGGAGGTTGCCATCCTTTACAGAATAAATATTGCCGGCACCGGTGAGGGCATCGTATTTCCGGGTTTGTTCTGCCGAATATCCGTTGGGGTTGGCAGACAGCTGAATCGCAAAGGCGTTTACCGGCCTGGAAGTATTGCCGGTATTGGTGGGTATAACTGGATCAGGGGAAGGTTGGAAAGGCGTAACGTTGCTGTTTTTGGCCAAGTCTTCCAGGTCGGCCAGCGAAATCATGCCGCTGCCCGGAGCGGTGTTTGTGTTGTACGTTGCCGGCGCCAGCATGGTAGTGTTTCCATAGGATTGACCAGGAACCAGGGTAATCGGCGACAATTCCATGTCGGCGGCCAACGGGCGCTCTGTTTGCAAAGAACTGGTAAAATTGAGGTACCCCGTTTTGACATAACTGATGTCATACGTTTGGTATGAACGCAAAAGCAAGGTGTACTGCCCATTGAAATTGGTGTAGGCCAGGGTCTCGTGGTTGCCCTGGCGGCTGCGGGCGGTAATTACCACATCGTGAAGCGGGCGGCGGGTATCGGCACTGAGCACCAAGCCGACATATTTGGTGCGTTGCTCCGTGCTCATTGCCACGGAAAGTTCGCGGCTGGTGCGATCGTTCAATAGGATCACCACATCTTCCAGTCCATTTTTCCGCACCACCATGTTACAATTGGCGCCTCGGGGGAAATAAAAGGACGCCTTTCCGTACATATCCGTATACAAGGTACCCAGTCCACAGGCATTCAGGTTGACTTCAGCGGCCGGCAACGCACGGCCGGCACCATCGCTGACGTACACATTGAAGCGGTCCATGGGCACATTATCTACGGGGTAATCCGTCGTGTTGTAAGTGGCCGGCGACCAGTTATTGTTGTCATAACTATTGTAGGCATTGGGTTGTACAGGGTTATTCGGGGCAGCGACGGTCCCGTACTCGGGTATCAACACGGCCTCCAGCGATTTATCGCCGTTCGATTGGATCGGTACTACGGTGGATTGGTATCCGGGTTTTCGCACTGTTACCCGGCAATCGGCTTTTCCGGAAGCGACTGCAAAGGAATATTTGCCACTGGCATCGGTGATTTTGCTGCCGGCGTTACAAGCCGAAAAGTCAATTTCTGCACCGGGAACGGGGTTGCGTTGGGGGTCGGTCACGGTGATTACAAATTCGTCGACCCGTTTGCGCACTTGCCAAATGTCTTCGTTACCGCGCCCCTCGGGCCGGTTGCTGGTCAGGTAACCGCGTCCGGATTTAGCATCGAAGACAAAGCCGTAATCGTCGCGAGACGAGTTGATACCCGTACCCAAGTGGACGATTTCACCAACAAAGTTATTCAGGAGGCTGGTTCTGAAAACATCCAAACCGCCAAGGCCTTTGTGCCAGTCGGAGGAAAAATACAAGTTTTCGCCATCAAAGAAGGGCGTCACTTCATCGCCGGGCGTATTGAGCGGCGAGCCTAGGTTGCGGGGTATCGACCAGTTGCCACCCGACCAGGTAGACACGTAAATATCCCAACCGCCCATGCCGCCCTGCTGGTTGGAGGCGAAATACAGGGTGTTCCCATCAGGAGAAAGGCAGGGAAAGCCGGTGGCATAATCCGACCCGTTGTAGGGAAAAGCGCGCTCGTTCGTCCAGGCTCCATTGACCACATCGGCGACATACAGGCTCATGTTCACGCCTTTTTGGGCGATTTGCCGGGTACCGTCGATAAAATTATTCCGGCAATAGGCGACACGCTGTCCATTAGCGGAAAAACTGACCGGGCCTTCGTTGAAATTATTTTGGAGGTCGTCGCGGAGAAAAGACGGCTGTTGAAGGTATCGGTCGCCCGGATTGGGTTGGGTGACATACAGTTGATTGTACGCGCTGCCCGTCCAGTCGGCGCTGGTTTTGCCGGTCGTCTTGCGTTTGATGTCTGACCGGGCCGAGCTGTACACAATTTTTTCGCCGTAAAATACCGGGCTATAGTCAGCTGCATTGGTATTCAATGGCTCGTTGAGCACCAGGTATAAACTTTCTTTTTGGCTGGCTTGGAGGGCATAATCGCAAATTTGGGCGTACTGCTGACCAACCCCGGGATTTTTCCCGGAGTATAAAACAAACCATTTTTTTGCGCCGACGTAATCGCCGGTATACATCAATGCTCGGCCATAGTTGAACATAGTTTCTGGCTGGGCATCACCCAAAACCACAGCGCGGTCGTACCAGGGCAAGGCTTCCTGAGGTTTGTTCAGTTGAAAATAGCAGTCGCCGATCCGGGAGAGGGCGTGTGTGTTGTTGGGTTGTTCTTTAATGACTTGCTCGTAGGTGCGCAAGGCCAGGTTGTAAGCGTACAGATCGAATTGCTTATCGGCCCGGGAAAGGTTTTCCTGTACGGAGTTTTGAGCGGACAGCTGCAGCGCGGCAAACATCCCGACTGCAACCAACCATCCTGCACGAATAGTCGCGTTCATAGTTAAGTGATTATTTCGGTTAAATCAGTTTACAAATACTTGGGTTTGCGGAGAGCAAACAGCAGGAACTGCCTAAGTGCGGGCAAAAACCGCTGAAAAACAGGGTTATTTGCCAACTTAGTATAGTGGAGAGACTATCTTTTGAACAGGGACGCAACAAAAGTACGGGCTTTTCCAATACTACGCTAGCCCTTTGCCCTGATTTTCAATATTTTGGGAATATACCTGGGAAAAACAAAAGAGGCCGACAGGCAAATGATTACCTGAGGGCCTCTTTTTTCGGATTTGAGGAATTGGATGTTCACTGGATTCCGCCCGACTTATAAATATATTTTTCAACGTCGCGCCAATCGGCGGAAGATGGGTTCGGAAAATCGCGGCGCAGGCGCTCGAAGGCTTTTTTAGCGGCGTCCTTATTCCCTTGATAATCATACAACAGGCCCAGTTTCTTCTGGTAATAGGCTGCTAACAAGTCGTTTTTGCCGGAATCGGCAGCTTTTTCATAAAGAGAAAGCGCTTTATCGAATTCCTTTTTCTCGGAGTAGCAATCGCCGAGAATGCCGTATTTCATAATCGGCAACAAATCGCCGTCGGCATCAAAATCTTCCAGGTATTGAATAGCCTTTTCAAAATCGTTCATATGCAGATAGCAAACGCCGGCGTAATATTTAGCCAGGTTGCCGGCATCTGTGCTGCCGTATTTATCAATGATAGCCAAAAAGCCATCATATCCACCGCCAGGATTTTCCAGAGCGAGTTGGAAAGAGTCGCGGTCGAACTGTGCCTGAGCCTGCCACATAGCGCCAACGGCTTCTTTTTGTTGGGGCTCCACAATCAACACTTTGTATCCCCACCAAGCCATGACGAGCACCGCAAGCCCGCCAAGCACATAGAGGATAAGATTTTGATTGGTTTCCCAAAAAGGGGCTGATGCCGGTTTTACTTCTTGCACATCTACCGGAGTATCGGCAGCCGTTTGGGTCGATTTACGTTTTGCCATTGTTTAATATTCGTTACAGTGATTCAGACTTAAAAAGTGACCTTGTCAAAAAGGCGTGCAAAGGTACAGAAAGTTTGTTTCGAGCAAGCGGTACGGTCAAAAATTATCCGTTTTTTTGCATATTCCGCCGGTCAAAATTACTTACCAGTATTTCGCAAATATTGAATCAAGGCCAGTCGGATATCGCTGCGGAGGTCATTTTTATCGCCGGAGGCAGGGCGGTATAACTTCAGGATACCGGGATTCGTAGTTTTGTTGCTCCCATCATGGAGCGGGTCTGTTTTTAAAAAATCCATCCGGCTTTCCTGGCCCGACAGCAGAAAATCGGGCAAAATGACCCGATAAACGTTACCTTCCTGCAAGACTTGTCCGCCGATTTTCCAACCATTGCCAGCATCATCACGGGCGATATTCCCCCATTGCAACCAACCGCCATTGCCTTTGTTAGCCCAGCCGGCATCGAGGGTACGCTTCAGCAAGCTGCCTTGCATTTCAACCTCGGCGAGTCCGCCGCCAAAAGGCAACATGCGCACCACGTCCAATTCCGTGAGTGTATCGCGCAACACATCGTCGACGCGGATAGATCCGCCGTTGAGCAAAGCGCATTCCGGTTGGCGTTTGCCTACAGCCAGCATAGCGGCAGTGATCATTTGCCCGACGGGCGCCTGAATGTGGCGCACGGTCGCTTCCCGGCAGTCGAGCGGCTCCGTCAACACAGCGACCATTTTAGTGGCGTCGAAACCGGCGGAGCTCAAAGAGGCTTCCTTGATGCGTTCCCATTTATTCACAACGGTAGCAGTCGCCGGCTCGTTCGGTATAGAGCCGTCGATGCGTCGCAGTTCCGATTTTACCGTTGCAGTGCGTTTCTTTTTATCGTAAACCAGGGTATGCACGTAAACCGTGCGGGCATTGGCATCGGCTTTTGCGACCACACTGGCGCCGACACGGTGCAACATATTGTCGTGATCGTGCCCGCCCATAATGAGCGGCACATCGGGAAGCAAGGCAGCCAGTTTTTTGTCGACTTCAATATCGAGATGCGTCAGGCCTACGCAGAGGTCGGATTGATCGCGCAGGGCAGCCCGGGCCTGTTGGGCTGCCTGGATGGGGTCGGAATATTTGACGTAGGGTTTTTGCGCAGAGTTGATGAGCACTCCGAACACACCCAAGCGCACTACAGTGCCATCAGCGTCTCTTAATTCAACCACCAAGTGATCGGGGCAAGGCTCCTGACCTGAGGCTTTGTGTTTGGCAAAGGGATGTAGCATGTCGCCTGATTGCTGCCGGGCATTGGCGGCCAGCCAAGTAAAATTGGATTCGTCCAGCCGGGCTTGCAAATCTTCCAGATCGTAATCGAACTCGTGGTTGCCGAAAACCACCCAGTCGAGACCAAGTGTGTTCAGCACCTCCACCATTTGCCGGCCGCGGATGCGCTTGTTTTCAAATTTGAGCGTGCCGATGACCGATGGGCTGATAAAATCGCCGGCCAGGACGGTAATCGTGTTCGGGTTTTTTGCCAGCAAACTTTTGCGCAGAGCGGCCACCCGGGCCAGGCCTCCGGAATTGTCGCTGAGGGGTGAAATTTCGTATACATCGTTCATTTGCAAAAAGACGATCTCGATGCGGCCGTCGTCGCGTAAGGTCGCTCCGGATTTGCGCGCAGGGTCGCAGGCTGAAATCAGGACCAGGAAAGTGAGGGCAAAGAGTTGAAACCTGTATTGCATCGGCAGGCGATTTATGAATTTTCAAGATTGGTTACCGCGGGTAAAGTTGGGATGGATTTGTAAGAAAAAGAAAATACCGGTAAAAAAGCCCTTGTTGCGAACGAACTCTGGGTTTCCGCGCCAGCCCGTATTTTAGCCGATCATTAAATTTTCGGACACTTCGATATGAACCATTCCGCTCCAACGATTTTGTGGCAACCTGACGCTTTCACCCGACAAAACGCCCATTTAACGAAATACCTGCTTTGGTTAAAAAGCAACCAGGCGCTTGATTTTACCCACTACGCCGAGCTATGGCGCTGGTCGGTGCGCGAGCCCGCTGCATTCTGGGAATCGATCTGGCAGTATTTTTCCGTCATCAGCCATGCGCCCTATACCTCCGTACTTTCGGGTACGGAAATGCCTGGCGCACGGTGGTTCAGCGGCGCCCGCCTGAACTATGCCGAGCATGTGTTTCGCATGAAAAACACTGATCTCCCGGCTATTTTATTTCAAAATGAACAACCCGGCCTGCAAACGATCAGCTGGGACGAGCTGGCGCAACAAACCGCCGCGCTGGCGCAACACCTGCGCTCGATCGGCATTCGCCCGGGCGACCGCGTTGCGGCTTATTTGCCCAACACTCCCCATGCCATCGTAGCCGTTCTGGCGGCCATGAGCGTTGGCGCCGTTTGGTCGAGTTGCTCGCCCGATTTTGGCGCCAACAGTGTGGCCGACCGGTTTGTACAAATAGAGCCTAAAGTTTTGATTACGGTAGACGGCTACTCTTATGGTGGCAAATCGTTTGACAAAACAGCGTCCGTTAAAGAAATCTGCCAACTTTTACCCACTCTGGAAACCGTAATTTTTATTCCGTATCTCGATAAAAATGCCCGGCCGGCCGGCTTGCCCAACCCGGTACTCTGGGATGAGGTTGTCCGGCACACCAACGCCACCCCTCCGCTCCAATTTGAAGCCCTGCCCTTCGACCACCCGGTTTGGATCTTGTATTCTTCCGGCACGACCGGCGTGCCCAAGGCCATTACCCATTCGCATGGCGGCAATTTGCTGGAACACTTGAAATATTTGCATTTTCACAACGACGTACACCCTGGCGAGCGCTTTTTCTGGTTTGCCACAACCGGCTGGATGATGTGGAATTTCACACTGGCTTCACTGCTGGCCGGCGCCACCATCGTTTTGTACGATGGCAGCCCCGGCTATCCGGACCTGAATGTGTTGTGGGATTTGGCTGAAAAGGCTCCAATCACGCATTTTGGCACCAGCGCGCCCTTTCTGGTCAGCTGCATGAAATCGGGTATCGAGCCGGGTAAGTCGTTCAACTTGTCGGGCTTGCGCAGCATCGGCTCCACTGGTTCGCCTTTGCCGCCGGAGGCTTTCGGCTGGGTATACGAGGCAATCAAGCCGGATGTCTGGCTCTCGTCTATGGCCGGCGGCACCGATGTTTGCACTGCCTGGGTAGGCGGCAATCCGCTGCTGCCGGTTTACCAGGGCGAGATACAATGCCGCTGCCTGGGTTGCGCTATCGACAGCTGGGATGAGGCTGGCCAGCCCGTGCCAGCAGGTGAAGTGGGCGAGATGGTGGTGACGCTGCCCCTGCCGTCTATGCCGGTGTTTTTTTGGAACGACCCTGAGGGGGAGCGCTACCGCTCCAGCTATTTTGAATACTACCCGGGCGTGTGGCGGCACGGCGACTGGTTGTGCATCACCGAGCGCGATACCCTGATCATTCTGGGCCGCTCAGACGCCACCCTCAACCGGCAGGGCGTCCGCATCGGCACTGCTGAAATTTACCGGGCGGTCGACAAGGTGCCTGGCATCCGCGATTCCCTGATTATCAACCTGGAGCGCCCTGACGGGAGCGACTGGATGCCGCTTTTTGTCACACTGGCGCCCGGCGCCCAACTGGATGACCGCCTGATCGAACTGATCCGAAGAACCCTGCGTAGCGAGTACAGTCCGCGGCATGTGCCCGACGAGATTATTCCAGTACCCGATATTCCCTACACGATCTCCGGTAAAAAAATGGAGACTCCGGTTAAAAAAATTCTACAGCGCAAGCCATTGGAAAAAGCCTACAACCCGGACTCGATGAAAAACCCGGAAGCGATGAACTTTTTCATTGCGTTGGCTAAGAATCTGCGCTATTGACACAGGGAGAAAACACCCGTTTTTCCTTGGTTGCCTAACCAGATTTGTTTCCCGCCAAGCACGCCCTTTGCCGGTGGGCTTGGGTTACGCAACCTCGTGGCAGGGGGTACTGTCTATCCCTGCGATTAATTCTGAAAAAAGAGCTATAACTCTTGCGTTTGTAGTCCAATTTTGTGGGGCGGGGCCGGCGGGCCTCGTCCCTTTTTTTGTTTTCCGCTGAACCGGTACTTTTGTTTCGGGTTTTATTTGCGCAACACGATGGACCAATTCCTACCCATAACAACGGCTTCCTTCCTCCAACTGCGCTCCAGCCAGCTCCTGCTCGATGTGCGTTCGCCCAGCGAATACGCCCAAGGGCACATTCCAGAGGCGGTAAATTTTCCTTTGTTCAGCGACGAAGAGCGGGCGCAGGTGGGCACAGCATACAAACAGCAGGGGAAAAAAGCCGCGCTTTTACTGGGGCTGCAACTGGTTGGCCCCAAAATGGCCGGCTTTGTCGAACAAGCGACTGCACTGGCGCAGGACCGCGACCTGGCCGTTCACTGCTGGCGCGGCGGCCAACGCAGCCAAAGTATGGCCTGGCTGTTCCGGCAAGCAGGTTTTCGGGTACAGGTGCTGGAAGGTGGGTATAAAAAATACCGGAACTTCGTTTTGGAGGCTTTTGAAAAATGGCCCCTGCCGCTGATTGTGCTGGGTGGAAAAACCGGTGTGGGCAAATCCAAAGTGCTGCGCGCACTGAGGCAAATGGGCGAACAAATAATCGACCTGGAAGCCCTGGCCCACCATAAAGGTTCAGCCTTTGGAAGTATCGGCGAGGCGCCGCAACCAAGTTCGGAGCAGTTTGAAAACAACTTGTTCGACGCCATGGCCGGTTTGGATCTGAGGCGCCGGATTTGGGTCGAAAATGAAAGCCAAAGCATCGGGAAAGTGTTCCTTCCTCTGTCCTTTTGGCGCCAAATGAAACAGGCGCCGCTGTACAACATTTCGGTGCCTCAAGATGCCCGTATTCAAAACCTGATAGACGATTACGCCGGCGTGGCCTCGTCTGAGCTGGAAGCTGCATTTGCCCGCATTGAAAAAAAATTGGGCGGCCAACACCTGAAAACCGCACTGGAGGCGCTGGCGCAAAAAAATTTCGCCGCCGCGGCAGCCATTGCCTTAAAGTATTACGACAAAACCTATGCATACGGACTCGATCACAATCCCTCGCCAGAAATTCACTTACTCGACTTCGACAGCGCCGACCCGCAACGTATTGCCGAACATTGCCTCCAGCTGGCAGTGCGCCGGCCGGTAGCCACCAAAAATGCCGTACCTTTGAAGCGCCCTAAAATCCTTTCCTGACCATTAAAATTTACACCGCAACATGCATTATTTCAGTCTGGGCCAAGTGCCGCAAAAGCGCCACACACAATTCCGGAAACCCGACGGCAGCCTCTACCACGAGGAATTGTTCAGCACGGAAGGGTTCAGCGACAACTATTCCTTGCTGTACCACTGCAATGCACCCACCCAGATCGTACAAGTGGGCGAACCCTACAGTGTCGCGCCCCGCACCGTGCACGACAAACAGTTGAAACACCGCTGTTTAAAAGGTTTTCAGATTCAACCCGAAGATGATTTCCTGAAGTCGCGCAAGCCGGTTTTGGTCAACAACGACTGCAAGGTGATCCTGGCCGCGCCACGCAAAAGCATGACCGATTATTTTTACAAAAACGCCGATGCCGACGAGGTCATCTTTGTGCACGAAGGCAGCGGCCGGCTAAAAACAATGTACGGCCAACTCTCCTTCTCCTACGGCGATTATCTGGTGGTACCCCGCGGAACTACCTACCAAATTGAATTCGACGGCGCCGACAACCGGCTCCTCATCGTGGAAAGTAACGGCCCGATCACTACACCCCGCCGCTACCGCAACAGCTACGGCCAGTTGATGGAACACTCGCCCTTTTGCGAACGCGATTTCCGCAAGCCTACCGACCTGGAAACCCACGATGAGCGCGGCGACTTCCTTTTTTACATCAAAAAACAAGACAACATTTACCCCTACCATTACCTCAACCACCCTTTCGACCTGATCGGCTGGGACGGATTTGTTTACCCTTTTGCTTTTTCCATCCACAACTTCGAGCCCATCACCGGCCGGGTGCACCTACCGCCGCCGATCCACCAAACGTTCGACGGCCGGAATTTTGTCATCTGCTCTTTCGTGCCCCGCCTGTACGACTACCACCCGCAAGCCATTCCAGCGCCGTACAACCACTCCAACATCGATTCGGATGAGCTGCTGTACTACGTCGACGGCGATTTTATGAGCCGCAAACACGTCGAACGCGGCATGATTACCCTGCACCCGGGCGGTATTCCGCACGGCCCGCACCCCGGCACGGTGGAAAAAAGCATTGGGCAAAAAGAAACCCGCGAACTGGCAGTCATGGTCGATACTTTTCATCCTTTGTTAATGACGGAATACGCTGCCGGAATCGAAGACCCGGACTACTACCAGTCCTGGTTGCCGGAAAAAATGTCGTCTAACGGAATGCACTGACCAATGCTGAAAAAAACAAGCCATGCTCCTGACGAAAGCATGGCTTGTTTTTTTTGAGAAACTTCAAATTGCGGATTTATAACTTCCGCACCACATCGAATCCGCTGACGTAGAGTTCCTGTTCGCGAAAACGTACTTTAAATACGTAGGACTTCAAGGTGCGTTTCGGGTTGTAGAGTTCCACTTCCGTGCGTTCCAGAAATTGCATGGGTTCGGAATCGGTGACTACAAGGGCTACGTCAGCGGTGGAAATTTCCGGAGCGGCATATAAGTTCACTTGCGGCAATTTTTCCGATTTTATAAAAAATTTCGGCTTCAACTGCTCTTGTTGTTTTTGTACCATGGCTTCGTGAACGCGCACGGAGTCGTGCAGGTTTTCGTCATACACAAATGCCACCGCCCGAAACTCCGTACGGTCCACCTCGGGGTGGTCATAAATGTCGCCTTTAAAATACTGGATGTATTCCTCCCGGTTCAAGACAAAAATCCCATCGGCGCCCAGGCCGCGCGCCTTTTCACGCGCCGCTTGCAGTAAATAATCTTCTGTGGCGTAGCCCTCAAAATTGAGGTGAATCAGCGCCAGCTCGGTAACCGGTTTTTTACCCAGGCTTTCCCGCAAATAAAAAACATCCACCGGGCGGTTGTGCGCCGGCATCACCAGGTTTTCTCGCAGGGAAACGGCCTGGAAATTCGGAATGCTGGTAGTACAGGCGCTAAGCAAGCCAATGCCGATCGCGAGGCATAATGTTACATTTCTCATAAAAGGAAGATTTAAAAGGTACCCGATAAAGTTAAAACCTTAAAAATCTGAAAACTTCCTGCTGTGGCGCTCCTAACACAGAATTAACGAAAATAACAGGCATCGTTTTTTCTTAACATTTTCTTGCGAGGCCAAAAGGGCAAAAAAAGCCCCGGCACTTTTGCCAGGGCGTAACCAAATCAAACTTTCTGTGAAGTTGTCTTTTCAAAAGCCTAAAAAAACCAAGGCTTTCGGTGGGATAGACCCCCGAAAGCCTTGGTTGTTGCACGTAAAAATTCTGTTACTGGTTTTAACCCGTGAACAGCTTGAAATAATCGGCCAATGACCTGTCTGGTGCTATTGTGCCACCATATATTCCTCGATAGGCGGGCAGGTGCAAACTAAATTGCGGTCGCCGTATGCCTGATCGATCCGGCCTACGGTGGGCCAAAACTTCCAGCCCTGACGCAGATAGGGCAAGGGGAAAGCCGCTTTTTCACGGCTGTAACGGTGCGGCCAGTTGTCAGCGCTCACGTGTTCAACGGTATGCGGAGCATTGTGTAACATGCTTTCTTCTACACTCCGCTCACCCGAAGCGATTTCATCGATCTCCTGGCGAATACTCAGCAGCGCGTCGCAGAAGCGATCCAATTCGGCCTTGCTTTCGCTTTCGGTCGGTTCGATCATGATGGTACCCGCTACCGGAAACGACAGCGTGGGCGCGTGAAAACCATAATCGATCAAACGTTTGGCCACATCTTCTGCGCTGACGAAGGTTTTGAAGGGTCGCAAGTCGACGATCAGCTCGTGTGCCGAGCGGCCTTGTTCGCCGGAATACAGGATTTTATAACTTGCCTCCAGCCGGGCTTTGATGTAATTCGCATTTAAAATGGCGTATTTGGTAGCGTCGGTGACGCCCTGGCCGCCCAACATTTTAATGTAGGCATAAGAAATCAGCAGGATGCTGGCGCTGCCCCAGGGCGCTGCGCTGACAGCCGAAGTGCCTTTAGAGCCGCCTGTTTCCGAAAAAACGTGGTTGGGCAGGTATAGCGCCAAGCTGGCATTACAGCAAATGGGGCCCATGCCGGGGCCACCGCCGCCATGCGGAATGGCGAAGGTTTTGTGCAGGTTGAGGTGGCAAACATCCGCGCCGATGATAGCCGGGCTGGTAAGGCCTACCTGGGCGTTCATATTGGCGCCATCCATGTATACTTTGCCGCCGTATTCGTGGATAATGGAGCAAATTTCTTTGATGCCGGTTTCAAATACGCCGTGCGTCGACGGGTAAGTCACCATCAGGCACGACAAATTTTCGGCGTACTGCGCGGCTTTTGCGCGCAAATCGGGAATGTCGATGTTGCCGCGTTCATCGCAATTCACAACCACTACCTCCATGCCGGCCATGACGGCGCTGGCGGGGTTGGTGCCGTGGGCTGATGAGGGAATGAGCGAAATGTTGCGGTGCCCTTCCCCCCGGTCTTCGTGGTAAGCACGGATGACCATGAGGCCGGCGTATTCACCCTGAGCGCCCGAGTTGGGCTGCAAAGAACAGGCTTCGAAACCGGTGACTGCGCACAGGTACTGTTCAAGTTCACGAATTATTTTTTGATAACCAGCCGTTTGAGTCGCCGGTGCGAAGGGGTGGATATTGGCCCAGGACTCCCAGCTGACCGGAATCATTTCCGTAGCCGCGTTCAGTTTCATCGTGCAGGAGCCCAGTGAAATCATGGAATGTGTGAGCGAGAGGTCGCGGTTTTCCAGGCGTTTGATGTACCGCATCATGTCGCTTTCGGTGCGGTAGCTGTGAAATACTGGGTGTATTAAAAACTCCGAGTCGCGCTGAAGGGCTGTGGGAATAGCGGTTCCGGCAGCCGGCTGCACGGCCCCGGCGCCAAACAGCGCGGCGATGTCGGCCAGGTCGCGGTCGGTGGTCGTTTCATCTATGGAGATTTGTACCGCCTGCTTATCGTAATAAAAGTTGATACCCGCTTGTTCGGCTTTAATGCGCAGTTTGGACAATTCGTCGTCAGGCAATAGCACCCGGATCGTATCGAAAAACTGTTTTGAGGCCAGCCGCCAGCCGCCCTTTTCGAGCGAGGCCGCCAGGCCTCGAGCCATATCGTGCGCCCGGCCGGCAATGCTGCGCAGACCTTCCGGACCATGATAAACCGCATACATGGCGGCCATATTGGCCAGTAATGCCTGGGCAGTGCAAATGTTGGAGGTCGCTTTTTCGCGGCGAATGTGCTGTTCGCGGGTTTGCAGCGCCATGCGGAGGGCGCGGTTGCCGTGCCGGTCGATCGAAACCCCGATGATCCGCCCCGGAATCTGGCGTTTGAAATCTTCGGTGGTAGCAAAATAGGCTGCGTGTGGGCCGCCAAAGCCCATGGGCACGCCAAAACGCTGGGTGTTGCCCACGGCGCAGTCGGCGCCCCATTCGCCCGGCGGTTTTAACAGGGTGAGGGATAAGATATCGGCGGCAACCACTACGAAGACATTATGCGCTTTAGCCTTTTCAACAAAGGCGCGATAATCCTCCACCGCGCCGCTGGCGCCGGGATATTGGAGTAAAACGCCAAACGTTTTATCGTTAAACTGGTATTGTTTCCAATCGCCGGTAACCAACCGGATGTTCCCCGGCAAAGCCCGGATTTTCAACACGTCAAGGGTTTGTTGAAACACGTCTTGATCGACAAAAAACTCGTTGGCTTCATTGCCTTCCGCGGCGCGTTTGTTTTTTTCAGCATAAAACATGTGCATCGCTTCCGCAGCAGCGGTGCCTTCGTCGAGCAAGCTGGCGTTGGCAATGGGCAAGCCCGTCAGGTCGCTGACAACGGTTTGAAAATTGAGCAGGCTTTCCAAGCGGCCCTGGGCGATTTCGGCCTGATAGGGCGTGTATTGAGTATACCAGCCGGGATTTTGAAAAACATTGCGTAGGACAACGGAAGGCGTAATGGTTCCATAGTAGCCCATGCCGATGAAGTTCCGGACAACGCGGTTCAGCTGGGCGGTGGTTTTCAACTCCTGGAGGTAGTCGAACTCCGACATGGCTTCGGGCAGTTCCAGCGGTTTTTGAAGCCGGATGGAAGCCGGAACCGTTTGGTCGATCAATTCGTCGAGGGAGGAAACGCGGAGCAGGTTCAGCATTTCCTGAAGCTCATGCTGGCTGGGCCCGAGGTGCCGGTCGGCAAACCGGTCGGGGTGCGGAAATTTACTCATTGTAGTGGCAGGATGTTGGTCACAAGATGTGGTGGTCGGTACAGCGGAAATTCGGCGTGCAGGAGCCGAACAGGGCAGGTGGTTCCAGGGATCGAAAAACAGCGCGAAGGTAAAAATTGTTCGCGGGGCTCCATACGCTCGCTGTAATTTTTATCCACTCCGATCAGTCAGTGTTAACAGCCCGATTGCGTTAAATTTTTTAACGCCGGGAAATAGGCCGGAGGCCTTGCCGTTAATCCGGCAACCTCCGTTTTTTAATCCTAATCCAGCATTTAACTCATCCTTAAATATCGGTTTATTATGCTTTGCCTTCGGAATTGCGCCATCCTGGCCCTCGGCCTGTTTATTGGCGCGGGCGCCCTCAGCGCTCAAAACGCACCAACTCCATCTCAAGCCATTCATGCCTTCCGCGCCCAAGGCGGCGCCTTTCACAACCTTCAGGTTTTTTACCCTCCGACACAACGTTCCGCGCCAGCGGCGCTAGCCGTCCCGAACGCCCAATTTTTAACGCTCGACCCGGATGCTCTGAACCTCGACCAGGCTCAACTTCCCGGTGCGTTGAGCTTGCGCCTGCCCTACCACGGCGAAGTGTTGATACTCGACCTGATTGAGGCGCCCTTGCTGACGCCCGATTTTTCCGTCCGAACCAGCACGTCCGAAACAACAGATGTTGCCTATCAGCCCGGCCGGCATTACCGGGGCGCCATTCGCGGCGCCGAGCGCTCTCTGGCTGCGGTCAGTTTTGGGAAAAATGGCATCATGGGATTGCTGGCCGACGACCGCTACGGCAACCTGGTGCTGGGTAAATTGGAAAGTCCGGATAATGAAACTGAGTATATTCTGTATGCCGACACCGACCTGAAAGCCGAAAAGCCAGTCCTGTGCTCTACACCGATTGAACTGGAGAGGGGTATGCGCAAACCCACGGCAACTGCCCAGCCGGAAAGCAGCAGTTGTGTGCGGGTGTATTTTGAGGCCGACTACGAACTGTTTCAAAACAAGGGCTCCGTCCAAAATACGGTCGATTATTTGACCGGCGCTTTCAATCAGGTTGCTGCCTTATACGCCAATGAACAAATTAACACTGCCCTTTCGCAAGTATATGTGTGGGTGACGCCCGACAATTACAGTACAACCAGTAGCAGCAATGCTTTGAAAGATTTCCGGGCGATCCGCCAAAATTTCAACGGCGACCTGGCCCACCTTGTCGGCATCGGCGGCAACAACCTCGGCGGCATTGCCTACCTCGATGTGCTTTGCGTACCCTCGTATGCCTATGCTTTCAGCGACATCAGCACCTCGTATGCCACGGTGCCCACCTATTCCTGGACAGTGGAAGTACTGACCCACGAAATGGGCCACAACCTGGGCTCGCCGCACACCCAGTCGTGCAGCTGGCCCGGGGGGCCGATCGACAATTGTTTTAGTCCGGAAGGCAACTGTTCGCCCGGGCCGGCGCCGGTGAACGGGGGCACGATCATGAGTTATTGCCATCTGACGGGCAACGGAATAAATTTCAGCAACGGTTTCGGTCCCTTGCCTGGAGGCAAGATTCGCACGGAAGTAGCGAATGCCGTCTGTTTGTCGGGCTCTTGTGCGCCAACGGGCAGTTGCCCGGCGCCTTCGGGAATTGCAGTTACCAATATCACCACCAATTCGGCTTTAATCAGCTGGACCAACGCTGCCGGGGCCAACAGTTACCAGCTGGAATGGCGGAAAACCGGCGACCCCGGCTGGACAGTCTTGCCCGCCACCGCCAATCCATTTTTGCTCCAGGGTTTACCCGCCGGCACGGCGATTGAAGTTCGCTTGCAAAGTATATGCGGCGGCGCCAATTCGGGGTACAGCTTCGGGCCTATTTTTTCCACCGGCGGCAACGGCCCCGGCGCCAGCTGCGGGCCGGTAGAAAACCTGGGCGCGGCTGCCACTTCTGCCACCACAGCTTTGATCAGTTGGAAGAGTGTGGCCGGCGCCGTTGGGTACCAGTTGTTTTACAAACCTTCCTCCTCCAGTTCGTGGGGAACGCCAGTTCAATTGACCAGCAACAGCTATTCCCTGAACAATTTGACGCCCAGCACGAAATACGATCTGCGCGTAGCCGCTCAATGCGGAAGCAGCAGTTCGGCATTTGCCCAAACTACTTTTACCACCCCTTCCGGTGGGAGCACAGCGTCCTGCGGGTTACCGGCCAATTTTGCCGCCATTCCGACTGCGGCAAACTCCGTACAAGTCAGTTGGCACGCAGTGAATGGGGCCTCGTATTACCAACTTTGGTACAAAGCCGCCAATTCATATTATTACAATACAGGCGTCAAGGTAACGGGCACTTCTTTTACGTTGACCGGCCTCAGCGCCAACACAAGTTATCATGTACGGCTTCGCGCCGTTTGCAACAGTAGCGCCTCTGCATTTCAAACGGTGTTGGTAACAACGCCTGGAACGGATCCGGGTAATGGCTGCCCGACCCCATCCAATTTTATACTGAGCAGCGTGAGTGCTACTTCCGCCGTCGTCAGCTGGAATCCGGTATCGGGCGCCCAAGCGTATGATGTGCAAATCAAACAGGCGGGCTCGGTGTATTGGATGACTTTTATTAATCTGCCCAGCACCGTTATTCAAATCACCAATTTGCAAGCAAACAGCCATTATCAGGTTCGGGTACGGGCGCGCTGTTCGGGTAGCAATAACTACTCGCCGTATACTGCTACGCTGGACATCCATACACCAGCCAACCTCAACCCGGAACTGGACGAGTTGGTTGGGCTTCCTGCATCCGGCCAGGTTATTCGCTTGGATGAAACAAATTTGCAAACAGCGTTAGCATGGCGTCTGGCGCCGAATCCGGCCACGGAATTTGTGACCGTATTATTGACTAATGGGCTTTCGGAAGAGCATTTCACAGTGCAACTATTTGATAGTAATGGTCGATTCGTTCATGCAACGCAACAATGGATGCCTGACGGGGGCCTGCGGCTAGATTTACAAGCTTTGCCTCCGGGGGTTTACTACATCCGGGCAGCTGGCAAGGGCCTGGCGCCGGCGTTTGAAAAACTGATTCGATTGTAAATTTTCAGATTTTTTGGGGACTATACCGTAGAGACGCGATGCATCGCGTCTCTACTAATCCCCGGATTTGTACCTTTAAGCCCATGCGAAAATACCCAGCCAAATTATTGCTGTTCGGCGAATACCTGATCCTGACAGGTTCGCGCGCGCTGGCAGTGCCCGTACCCATGTTTTATGGGCAGTGGCAAAAAGCAGGACCTACAGACCGGCTTGGTATGAATTTGGAAAACTTTGCCCGGAGTACTGCATTGGCGCAGGTTTTCGGATTTAATAGGCAAAAAATGCTGGAAGATTTGGAGGCCGGTTGGTTTTTCCAGTCCAACATTCCACAAGGGTACGGTCTGGGCAGTTCCGGTGCCTTGTGCGCGGCGGTTTACGACCGCTATGTTGCTGAAAAATCGACTGATTGGATGCTCTTGAAGCAAGTTTTTGCCGGAATGGAAAGTTTTTTTCACGGACAAAGTTCCGGTATCGATCCGTTAACCAGTTACCTGAATCAGCCGCTTTGGATTTCAAACCATCAACAAATATTACCCGGCGCCTCCCACTCCGATAGTGCCGAAGCGCCGCTGATATTTTTGATTGACAGCAGGACGCCCCGGCAAACAGCCCCCTTGGTCGCTTGGTTTATGAAACAACAGGAGGATGCTGGATTTGTCCAAATTCTGGAAACAGATTGGCGGCAGTGGCACAACCATGTGTTGCAAAGCTGGGAACTGGGCGACTGGGAGCAGTTTTGGCTGGCGCTTCGGCAGGTATCTGAATTTCAACTCCGGTATTTATCGCCCATGATCCCCGAGTCGTTGCGTTCCGTTTGGGAGCGCAGCCTTGAGGGAACTGCCTTTTTTCTGAAAATTTGCGGCGCTGGCGGCGGCGGTTTTGTGTTGGGCTTTGCCCGAAGTGCAACCGCCTTGTCCGATTTTTTTCCCGAACACGAATTGATTTACCCTTTCGCAACGCATGCCTTGGTGGAAAAATAAACAAGTGCGCCCCGCGCTGTGGGTGCTGGCAGGGATGCTTCTGATCGCGTTGGCCCGGGATATTCTGGCCAATGGACGGCCTTTGTATTGCCGCATCGACGGGCAGCGTTTTTTTCCGGGCTTGCAAGCCATTTGGCGCAACCCGGACCTACCCTATGGCCACCCGGTTTTGGATTCGATCCAGCGCGGTTTTCTTTGGCGGAAGTATGAATTTGAAGCCGCAGTGTTTGCGCCGGTGGCCTTCAGCCCGGGCGAATTGCCCATGACGCCCGACACGACCATCCGTAGGGCACTACCCGGCGCAGTGCATCCTGGTGTGGGTAAGCGGTCGTTTCGGCATTGGCTGGGAACCGACGTGAATGGCTATGATGTGGCAGCCGGGATGATTGGCGGGGCGCGTATTGCTTTGCTTGCCGGCGCCATTGCGATGGGCTTGGCGTTTAGCATTGGTTTGTTTTTGGGCGCTATTGCCGGCTATTGGGGCGACGATCGTTTGCGTGTTCGCCGGGGCATGATAACGGCTTTAATTCCCGGGATGGCCTTGGCCGTATTTTATAGCCGGGTAGCCTGGCAAGAAATGCAAACCGGGGCTTTCCGGCAGTGGGGATGGCTAGCGGCCTTGGTTGCGCTATTGGTAGTGGCAGGTATGTTTTTGGGGGTAGGCCTGGTGTTGAGCCGGTGGTCATTTTTTTCAAAAAAAATCACGTTGCCAGCGGATTTGATCATTATGCGGTTGGCAGAAGTATTTACTTCGGTACCGGGTTTGCTGGCGATCGTGGCTTTTGCAGCGATGTTGCGCGACCAAACGCAGTCGCTGTGGGCTATGATCGGCCTGATTGGAGCGTTTAGTTGGCCCGGCGTGGCCTTGTTCATCCGGGCGGAGTTGCTGCGCATTCGGGAGTTGGACTACATCCAGGCCGCGCGGGGGATCGGGCTTTCGGAGTGGCGAATTTTGTTTCGCCATGCCTTACCGAATGCCATGCGGCCGGCCTATACCATTTTTGCGTTTGGAGTAGCTGGGGCCATTTTATTGGAGGCAACGTTGTCGTTTTTGGGTTATGGGGATCAAGTGTTTCACGGCGCAAGTTGGGGCAGTTTGTTGCAAAATGCGCGCAGTAGTCCGCAGCTGTGGTGGATTAGTCTGCCGCCGGGCTTAGCCATTTGCATCATCATCCTGGCTTTGCACCGGGTGGGCGAGTCGCTCAGCGATCGTTTTTGAACAGGAAGCCCGGCTGCGCTGTTACCTAGACAGTTGTTATCCTTTCCAAAAGTTTGAATCTACCAACAGATGCGGTCTGATTACCTGCGAATTGCCGGCGCGGCTTTATTGTTTTTCTTGCCTTTTCTCGGCGCTGTTCACTTGTTTGATTGGAACGAGGCAGGATTGGCGGAGTCGGCCCGGGAAATGTTGGTTACTGGAGACTATGTGCATCCGCAGCTGGATTTTTCGCCGGATTGGGAGCATCCGCCGTTCTTTCTTTGGATGCAAGCCCTGGCGATGGCATTGTTTGGCGTAGGCGAGTTCGCCGCCCGTTTTCCGAGTGCTGTCGCTGGCCTGATTACTTTGGGGCTGGCTTATCACTTGGGCCGGCAGTTGCATGACCGGTCCTTTGGATGGATATGGGCTTTGGCTTGGTTGGGTAGTTTGGTTCCCTACTTGTTTTTTCGGAGCGGCCTTGCAGATCCCTGGTTTAACTTACTGGTTTTCCTTAGTTTGTATGGGTTTATCGAATTCCGCTGGCTTTTCTTTACCCGGTTTGAAGGAAGAAATTTTTGGCTTCGCTATCGGTACCTTATTTTGGGTGGCTTGGCGCTTGGCCTGGCAGTTTTAACAAAAGGCATCAGTGCCTATATGATCGCCCTGGTTACCTTGCTTGCATACTTTGCCCGGTATCGTTTCCGCAACAAGGGGTTCTTACAGCATCTGATGACTTTTTTTGGTGCTGCTATAATTTTCCCCGCTATTTGGCTCGGATTGGATGGGATGGCACACGGGACCAGTTACATTCGAAACTTCCTGGTAAATCAATCATTATTCGCAACAAGCGACTTCAGCGTTTGGGGTGCCTTGCTGCCCATTTTCCTCTTAATTATAGGCAGTTTTCCAATTTCAATTTTCGCCTTGCCCAACCTTTGGGGCGACCGCCAGCCTCAGGATGAACTGTTGGAATCGGATACCCTAGCCAGCTGTATCCGCTCGGATATGGCGACTTGGATGCAGCTATTTTTCTGGTCAACGTTGATAATTGGTTGGCTTACGGGTACGCTGGCGCAGTTTTTTTCGCTGGCGGTATTTCCTTTAAGTTACCTGGGGGCGCTTACCATCTGGCGCGCTATACGTTGGAATGTGTATCCCCAACCAGTGCCTTGGCTTTTACCCCTACTGGGCATGGTTATAGGCTTCACAGGCATGGCCATACCCTTCATTGGCAAGCATCCGCATTGGCTCCAGCCATTTTTTGAACACCAGCCATATATGCAACACCGACTGCAAATTCCGGCTGATTGGCCTTGGTGGCTTGGAATACCCGGCGCGATATTGGTTGTCGGTACACTTGCCGTTTGGTGGTTTTGGCGAAAAAGGCAGCCTTGGCAAGCCGCCCAGGCTGCATTCACCAGCGGAGCAATTTTTGTGGCGCTCACCGGGATGTTTCTAGTACCTAAAATTGAACAGTATGTACAATACTCCACGATTGAGTTTTATGAAAGCAAGGCAGGAGAGGATTGTGTGATTTTTCCAGTAGGATTTGACGGCCACGCACATCTTTTTTACACCAGGAAATTGCCGGCGGAACCCCGGCTGCCAACATTCGACTCCCCTGCCGAATATCCAAACCGGCTCCGGAAAAAGGTGTACTGGATCGCACGTGTCCCCGATATTCCACACCTAAAAGCCCTGCCCAGCTGCCGAGAATTATACCGCAAAGATGGTGTAGCATATTTCGAACAACCGGCGCGATAATGCCGTGTTAATCATTTGCAAACAAAATTAGGCGCGTGCGCCTGCGGAGGAAGAAGGCGTAGTTTTGCACCACTTTCAGCTACATGTAATTTCTCAATCTTTCAATCGGACAAGCAATGGAAAAAAGTAAACAAATCCAAATTGGTCTGCTGGCGCTACTGGCACTGCTTCTGATCGCCAATCTGTTTGGCGGCGGTTTTAAAAACTGGTTTGGAATGTCGGAAGGCGACCAAATTCGCCAGTCTGCCGCCGCAATGGCTACCGACGCCTCCTCTGCAGCGAACGCCAGCGCCGCCGCCAACCACGGCAATATCCCCGGCACCAACGTCAACAATCCGGGGATCCCGGCCGGCAGCATCACAACCATCAAATACGACGAGGAAGTGTACGATTTCGGCGTTACCGATGAAGGCACTGTCGTAAAGCACGTGTATAAATTTACCAACACCGGCGATCAGCCGCTGGTCATTTCCAATGCCCGAGGCTCTTGCGGCTGCACGGTTCCAACCTGGCCCAAACAACCGGTTCCTCCCGGGGGCAAAGGCGAAATTGTGGTAGAGTTCAACACCAAAGGCAAACCCGGCCGTCAAAGCAAACAGGTTACGGTTACAGCCAACACCAACCCCACCGATACGCACCTGGAGATTCATGGCGAGGTTCGAGGCAAAGAACAACCCGTTACGAAAGGTGAAAAATAATATTTACCCCGACACAACGTGCGAATCCCCCGCAGCCTAACTGGGCGGCGAGGGATTTTTTTTGTAGCCCCGACAGGAATCGAACCTGTATCAAAAGTTTAGTAAACCTCTTTTCT
>CAZVZH010000062.1:0-22377 GCA_964630705.1 uncultured Saprospiraceae bacterium
CGAAGGCCCGCTGATGGACGGCATGAACGTGGTGGGCGACTTGTTCGGCTCGGGAAAAATGTTTTTACCGCAGGTGGTCAAAAGCGCCCGGGTCATGAAAAAAGCTGTGGCTTACCTCACGCCCTTTATCGAAGCGGAAAAACAGGGCACGGCTGTTCAACAACGCGGCCGGATTTTGCTGGCTACCGTAAAAGGCGATGTGCACGATATCGGCAAAAACATTGTCGGCGTTGTGCTGGGCTGCAACAACTACGAAGTTATCGACCTTGGCGTAATGGTGCCGGCCGATAAGATTTTACAAGCCGCCGTGGAGCAAAACGCCGACATCATCGGCCTCTCGGGGCTTATCACCCCCTCGCTCGACGAGATGGTACACGTCGCCCGCGAAATGCAGCGCCTGAACCTGCGCATTCCGCTCCTGATCGGCGGCGCTACTACTTCCAAAACCCACACCGCCGTAAAAGTGGAGCCCCAGTATTCCGGCGCCCCGGTGGTGCATGTGCTCGATGCCAGCCGCAGCGTAGCGGTGGTCAGCGCCTTGCTCACCAACAATACAGTGGAGCGCCACGATTTTACCGAAAAAATCAAAGCCGAGTACGATCAGATCCGCAGCGCCCGGGCTGGCCGGCAATCGGCCAAACAGTTTTTGAGCCTTCAGGAGGCCCGGCGAAACAAGTGGCAAACCGATTGGGCGCAATACCGCCCGCCGGCGCCGGCCTTTCTCGGTGTTCGGCAAATGGATGACTACCCGATTGCGGAACTGATTCCGTACATCGACTGGACGCCGTTTTTCCAAAGCTGGCAACTGGCCGGCCGCTACCCTGACATTTTGCAGGATGCAGTGGTGGGCGCCGAGGCCCGCAAGTTGCTGGCTGACGCCCAGGCGATGCTCCAAAAAATCGTGGCAGAAAAGTGGCTGACCGCCCGGGCAGTACTGGGCTTTTTCCCGGCCAACTCGGTGGCCGACGATGATTTGGAAATATACACCGACGCAGCGCGCCAGGGCGTGCAGTTGCAGTTGCATCACTTGCGCCAACAAAATAAAAAAGCGCCCGGGCTACCGAATTTTTGCCTCAGCGATTTTGTCGCACCGAAAACTTCCGGCGTACCGGATTACCTCGGCGCTTTTGCGGTAACCGCTGGCTTAGGCATCGAAAAACAACTGGAAAAATTTGAAGCCGCTCACGACGACTACCAGGCTATTTTGCTCAAAGCACTCGCCGACCGCCTGGCGGAAGCCCTTGCCGAGCGGCTGCACGAGCGGGTGCGGCGGGAATTTTGGGCCTATGCCCCGGAGGAGGCCTTGAACAATTCAGAACTGATCGCCGAAACCTACCGCGGTATCCGCCCGGCGCCCGGCTATCCGGCTTGCCCGGAGCATACCGAGAAACGCAGCCTTTGGCAATTGCTCCAACCGGATGCACTGGGTATCCAACTTACTGAAAGTTGCGCGATGTACCCCGGCGCTTCGGTCAGCGGCTGGTACTTCTCGCACCCGGAATCGAAATATTTCGGGCTGGGACAAATCAGCAAAGACCAGGTGGAAAGTTACGCCCGCCGCAAAGGCATGTCGATTTCTGAAGCCGAACGCTGGCTGGCGCCGGTGTTAAACTATGATGTGTAAACCGGGGCCCGCCCCGACCTTTTGCCATTTGAACGGCAATGTTTCTATATCAGATTTTTTTACAGCGATATGTGTCCGCAACATATCGGCGGCGAAGCCGTGCCGCCGACGCGGCATTCTCCTGGGAAATAAAAATTTACTACCCTAAAAAGGTAATCTTGGAACGCCATTTGAATACAAACAACCCATTCTACAACTTCAAGCAAATGACAGAACAAATTCCTGTGATCCGAATGGTCGACCTGAAACGTCAGTATGAAAACATTCGGGAAGAAATTGACCAGGCCGTGCTGGAGGTCATCGCCTCCACCGAATTTATCAACGGCTCCGCGGTAAAACAATTCCAGGCCGAACTGGAAGCCTACCAAAACATCGAACACGTCATTCCTTGCGCCAACGGCACCGACGCCCTGCAAATCGCCATGATGGCCCTGGGCCTGAAGCCGGGCGACGAGGTGATCGTACCCGCATTTACCTATGTGGCTACCGCCGAAGTGATTGCCCTGCTCGGTCTGCATCCGGTGATGGTAGACGTCGACCCAGATACGTTTAACGTGACGCCGGAATTGGTGGAAGCGGCCATCACGGCCCGAACCAAAGCCATCGTCCCCGTCCACTTGTTTGGCCAAAGTGCCGACATGGAGCCTATTTTGCAGTTGGCTGAACAACACGGACTCTTTGTCATCGAAGACAATGCCCAGGCTATCGGCGCGGATTATACCTTCAGCAACGGCGTCCGGAAAAAAACGGGCTCCATGGGACACATCGGCTGTACCTCTTTTTTCCCATCCAAAAACCTGGGTTGCTACGGCGACGGCGGTGCGCTCATGACGCCTGACGGCGAGCTGGCAGCCCGCTTGCGGATGGTTGCCAACCACGGCCAAAGCCGGCAGTACTACCACTCCGTGGTCGGGGTTAATTCCCGACTCGATTCCATCCAGGCGGCGATCCTCCGCGTAAAGCTCAGACGGCTCGATCAGTACAATGCCGCCAGAAGAAAAGCGGCGGATTACTACGACGCCGCTTTCGCCGGCATGCCCCAACTAAAAATGCCGGCGCGTCTGCCGAGTTCCAGCCACGTTTTCCACCAATACACCCTGCGCCTGGAAGCCGGCGACCGCGATGCCTTGCGGCAATACCTGTCGGAGCGCGGCATTCCGGCCATGATTTACTACCCGGTGCCGCTGTATGAACAGGAGGCGTTCAAGCAATACTGGAAAGGCGGCAGCCTGCCGGTTACGGAGCAACTATGCGCTTCCGTAATATCATTGCCCATGCACTCCGAGTTGAGTCCGGACATTCAAGATGCAATCATTGAAGGCGTCAAATCTTTTTTCTAAATCCACGACTAAAAACAATCGCCAAGTTTTTCCAATTGGCCCAACCAAATCCACAACCAGAAACTAGAAACCAGAAACTAGCAACCACTTTATGTACCATCAACTCAAAGACAAAAAGAAAACCCTGGCTGTCGTCGGCTTAGGTTATGTCGGCTTGCCGATTGCGCTGGAGTTTGCACGCAAATTCCGGGTCATCGGCTTCGACATCAACAAAGAACGTATTGCCCTGATGCAAGCTGGCCAGGACCCCTCCCACGAGCTGGAACCCGAAGCCTTCGATGGCGCCGACATCCAATTTACTGCCGACCCGGAAGTGCTTCAGCAAGCCAGTTTTTTTGTTGTGGCAGTGCCTACAGATGTCGATGCGCACAAGGTGCCCGACCTCAACCCCTTGAAAAAAGCCTCCGCGACCGTCGGAGCAGCTTTAAAAAAGGGCGATTATGTTGTTTATGAAAGCACGGTGTATCCGGGTTGCACGGAGGAAGACTGCATGCCCATTTTAGAGGAAGTCAGCGGTTTGCGCGGATATCATGATTTTAAAATCGGGTATTCGCCAGAGCGGATATCTCCAGGGGACAAAACCCGAACGGTCACGGATATTTTAAAAATTGTTTCTGGCTGTGATGAAGAATCTACCGACAACATTTCAAAAACTTATGGCGCCATTATAAAAGCCGGCGTTTACAAAGCTTCTTCCATCAAAGTGGCGGAGGCTGCGAAAGTGATTGAAAACACCCAACGCGACCTCAACATTTCCCTGGTCAACGAACTGGCAATCATTTTTGACCGGATGGACATCGACACCAAAGAGGTGCTGGCCGCAGCGGCAACCAAATGGAATTTCCAGCCTTATTCGCCCGGCCTGGTGGGCGGGCACTGCATTGGCGTCGACCCCTACTACCTTTTGCACAAATCCAAACAACTTGGCTACGATCCCCAGGTTATTCTCAGCGGCCGCCGGGTGAACGACGGCATGCCTGCCTTTGTCGCCAAGCGCTTGGTTCAATTGCTCACGCAAAAAGGCAAAAATCTCACCGCCTGCAAGGTGCTGGTATTGGGTATTACCTTTAAAGAAAACGTGGCCGACATCCGCAATTCCAAGGTGGTAGACGTAGTTCAGGAACTCATGGACTACTCTATTCACGTGCACATTCACGACCCCCACGCATCGCCCAACGAGGTGGCGCATACCTACCACCTGACTTTGCAGGACGACATTTCCACGGGTTACGACGCCGTAGTAATGGCCGTTGCGCACCGGGAATTCCTTGCCTTAGAGCCTTCGTATTTCATAAAAATTATGAAAGACAACCCTATCTTGCTCGATATTAAAGGCATTTACGACCCCAAGACCATCGATCCTGTGTTAACCTACTGGAGATTATAATCGACCTATGCGCCAATTTTTTTCAAAGCTATTTTCCAATCCGCCTCTGTCCGATTTCTCCGTGCTGGGCGCCGATATGCACAGTCATTTGTTGCCCGGCATCGACGACGGTGTGCCGACCATGGAGGAGGCTCTGGAAGTCATAAAAGGCTTGCACGAACTGGGCTATTCCCGCCTGGTGACTACTCCGCACGTAATGGCTGAACGCTACCCCAATACGACGGCCACCATTTTGGAAAAGGTGGAGGCGGTTCAAAAAGCGGTTCAGCAAGCGGGCATTCCGGTAAAGATTCAGGCTGCGGCCGAGTATTTTATGGACGAGCACTTTGAAAACCTGCTGGAAAGCGGCGATTTGCTTACCCTGGATCAGGAAAAGCGGGTATTGGTGGAAATATCGTTTTTACACCCGCCGCTCGCTTTGCAACAATACCTGTTTATCCTGCAAACCAAGGGTTACAAGCCCGTTTTAGCCCACCCCGAGCGGTACCCCTTTTACCACCTCAAACTGGATGAATACCAAGCCCTGAAAGCGGCCGGCTGCGAATTCCAGGTTAACATCCTTTCCATAACCGGGCACTACGGCCCGGATGTGCAGCAATCGGCGCACTTGTTGCTGCGCAATAATTTGGTCCGGTATCTGGGCACCGACGCCCACCGCCTGCGGCACGTCCAAACCCTCCGTGCCGCCTTGCGCAGCGGCCACCTGGAAAAAACCCTCACGAAGTACCGTTTTGCCAATACTTCCATTGGCGACGAGCCGAACGCATAGAATCAATCTGCTACTATGAGACAACCTTACCTGATTTCAAAAAATATTCATTCCCTGCTCGGCTTTTCTGGCCTCCTGCTGCTGCTAGCAAGCCAAAGCGCCTGCATCCAACACCAGCAACTGATAAACTTTGACACTGGCCCGGCATTCGACAGCCTGGTCATGCCGGTGCAAGACCACGCTTTGCACATTCAACACGACGACTTGCTGGCCGTTACCGTGCAGAGCCAGATAGCCGACCCCAAAATCACGGCGCCGTTTTCCGGAACCGGCCAGGATGCCGGCGGCGCTGGCGGCGGCGGCAATGCCGTTACCCCGCATTATCTGGTAGACATTAACGGGAAAATCAACATGCCGCTCGTCGGTCAGGTACACGTTGCCGGGCTCACAACCCAGGAAGCCCGCGACACCCTGAGCGTACACCTGAGCCGGTTTTTAAAAAATCCAATCATCAATGTCCGCATCGACAACTTCCGCTTTTCGGTGCTGGGTGAAGTGAACAAAGCCGGCACATACACCGTTGGCTACGAGCGTGTTACGGTATTGGAAGCCCTCGGCCTGGCCGGCGATCTCACCAAATATGGCAACCGCGATAACATTCTGGTGATCCGCCAAACCAACGGGCAGCGCCGCTACGGCCGCATCAACCTGCACCGCCGCGACGTGTTCCAATCCAGTTTTTTCTATCTGGAGCAAGGCGACATCATTTATGTCGAACCGCTTAAAGCCAAAGTTGGCGACACAGCCGACGGCACCACCAAATACCTGCAATGGGCCCTGCCCATAGTGTCGGCGATCGGTTTGTTGGTTACCCTTTTTACATTAAAGTAAGCGCCCTGCCCCAAGGCGCCCACCATTATGGCTGAACCCTCCCCCTCCGTTCCTGCCTCAGCGATGCCGGAGCTGCCCTTCGATTGGCGCGGTTTTTTATTCCGGCTGTTGCGCAATTGGTACTGGTTTGTTGCCGCCCTCGCACTTTGCCTGGGCCTGGCCTGGGTTTACTTGCGCTATGCCGTGCCGACGTACAATGTCAGTTCGACTATTTTAATTCAAAATGAACAGAACCAGCGCGCACTAACGGAGGCCTTTATCACCGAACAACTGGGCTTCGAGAGCAATTTTGAAATTGAAGACGAAATCCAACTGCTCAAATCCCGCAGTCTGATGCGACGGGTGGTAGATACGCTCCACCTCCTGATACAATACCAAACGGAAGGCCGGGTGAAAACCTCGGAAGTGTATCCCAGCGCCGAACTGCCGCTGGCCATCAGCCTCGAGCTGGAAAACCTGCCCGAACCTCGCGCCTTCGGTATGGAATTTCGCATTGAACCGCTCGATGAGCGGCACAGCGACCAGTTTGTGCTCATTTTGAACGCCAACGACAGTCTGCACGCCCGCTTCGGAGAACTCGTTCAATTGCCTAAGCTCAGTTTCAGAGTATTTCTGAACGACTCCAGCTTTTTCCAAAAAAATATCCCGCACATCATACGCATCCTCGACCCCGAGGAAGTGGCCCGGGGCTACGCCAACCGGCTCATGGTGCAACAAATCGGGCACTCCAATGTGCTGGCAATCAATTTGGTAGATCCTATTCCGGAGAAAGCCATCGACATTCAAAATGCCCTGGCGGAATTGTACCGGCAATCCATTGTCGATGATAAAAACAAGGTGGGCAAGCAAACCCTCCGGTTCATAGACGAACGCCTCCACTTCATCACCGAAGAGTTGTATGGGGTGGAAAAAGAAGTCGAACTGTACAAAAAAGGCCGGCAACTGCCCGTGGAACTTTCCATGCGGGCGCAAAAGTTTTTAGAAGACATATCCAGTAAAGATCAGGCCTTGGCCGAGCTGGACATGCGGCTCAGTTTGTTAGCCAACATCGAGCGTTTTTTTGCCACCGACAGCAACTACCTCCAGCCGCTTCCGGTCGCTTCTGAAATTATCACCGGCGACTTGGCCGCGCAAGTGCAACAATACAACGAAATGGCCCTGCGCCTCCAAAACCTGCTCGAAGGCGCCACCCCCGACAATCCCAGCGCCAGGGCGCGCATACGCGAATTGGAGGACTTGCGCCGGTCAATCTTGCTCAGTGTCAGTATGTTGCGCCGGGAAAGCTTATCGCGCCAAAAACAACTTCAGGAGCTACTACGGCCACTGGAAACCCAAATGAGCTTAATGCCCCAGTACGAACGCGAGCTCATCCAGATCATGCGACAGCAGCAAATCAAGGAGAACCTGTTTTTGTTTCTGCTGCAAAAACGCGAGGAGACGGCCTTGTCGGTGGCTGCGCAAGTAGGTAATTCCCGGGTGATTGACCGGGCGGCCAACACCGGTTTGGTAGCGCCCAAACACACCCAAACTTATTTGTTTGCCTTCCTCCTGGGCCTCATTTTGCCGGCGCTCAGCCTGTATTTGATCGCGTTGTTTAAACATACGATCGAATCGGAAAACGACCTCAAACAACTGACGAGCATTCCATTTTTGGGTAGCATCGTTCAACGCCGGAAGAAAGACCAGCTGGTCATCCGGCCAGATAGCCGCTCCGCCATCGCCGAAATGTTCCGGCTGCTGCGCACCAACCTCCAGTTTATTCTTGACGATACGCAGCACCCGGTCATTTTGGTTACCTCTGGCATCAGCGGCGAAGGAAAAACATTCATCTCTGCCAACCTGGGCATGACCCTGGCGCTTTCCGGTAAAAAAACCCTGGTGATCGGCCTCGACTTGCGCAAACCCAAACTCAACCAATACCTCGGTCAACCGCAACCGGATAGCCTGGGCATTACTCATTTTTTGATCGGTAAGGCCCAGGCCGACGATATTATCTTGCCCAGCCACCAATCCGATCACCTGCATTTTATCCCCACAGGACCCTTGCCGCCCAACCCCGCCGAATTGATCCTTAACGGCAGGCTCCAGCACCTTTTCGAAATACTCCGCGAACGCTACGATTATATCGTCGTCGATACAGCGCCGGTCGGCTTGGTCGCCGATGCGATGTTGCTTACTCCCTACGTCCATGCGACGATTTGCGTGACCCGTTACGGGAAAACCGATAAAAACCTGGTGCGCTTTATGGACCAACTCTACCGGGAAAACAAACTGAGCCGCCCGGCCCTGGTCCTGAACGGCGTCAAACGCGGAAAGGGTTACGGCTACGGCTATGGCTACGGCTATGGCTACGGGTATGGTTACTACGAAGAAGGCGCTGACTGAAGCTACAGAATCGAACACTCCGGCGCCTTCCCGAAGGCAGGAGCAATTGCGCTTTGTTTTCGTCCAGGCGCTCATTGCCGGAGCAAACGCGCTGGTCGGTTTTTTAATTCTGCGTGGCTTGGAGAAGCCGGAATACGCGGTTTACACTATTGCCTTTTCTCTACTGACTATTTTTAGCAACATCACAAATGTGGGGATTACCCCGGCCATGAGCGCTATCGGCGGGCGCATTTGGGATCAGCCGGAACAGCTGCAAGCCCTGGTAAACTCGGCCCTGCAAGCCCGGTTTAAACTGGCCCTGTGGTTTGCGCCGCCCTTTATCCTGTATTGCCTGTGGCAATTTTCTACCAGCGGCTGGAACGCCTGGAGCCTGGGTGCGCTTGTCCTGACCTTATTGGCAATTGCCTGGGTGCAATTGCAGTTTGCCCTGTACACCATCGTCCTGACCCTCAACCGGGCCGTGCGCGGCTTGCAGCGCAACGAGTGGTGGGCAACCGTGCTCAAATTCGGCGGAATCGGTTTGCTGGTTTGGCTGGGCGCCGGCTTGTTGTGGATACTCGCGTGGGTGGGCGTTTGCCTGGCTTTCAACTTGCAGCAAAACGTGCGATTGGCGGGCACTTTCCTGAAAAAACACCCGCGAACTACCCCGGAATACCTCGGCGAAATCGACCGCATCATCCGCTCCAATTTCCTGCGCACAGTGTACTGGTCGTTTGAAGGGCAAATCAGCATCTTGTTGTGCAGCCTTTTCGCCACGGTTGAAAACATTGCCGAAATCGGCGCCTTGGGGCGGCTGGCGGTGTATTTCAGTATTTTTCAAGCGTTTATCCTCAACTATGCGCTCCCCGACTTGTCCAAATTGCAGGAAAAAACAGCCATTCTTCGGCAAAGCCGGAACATCATGCTGATGAGCGCCGCCGTCATTATACCCATCCTTGCCTGGGCGGTACTGCACCCCGATTCGCTGTTGTGGTTGCTCGGCGCCAGGTACTATAGTTTGAAGCCCTTGCTGCTGTATTTTTTGCTGGCGAGTGCGCTGGGACAGCTGGCGGCGATCAGTTACCAAATATGCGCGGCAAAAGCCTGGATACAACTCAACCGGTATTACGTTCAACTGGCACTGCCCCTGCAACTGGCTTTGGTGTACTTACTCGACTTATCGCAACTCAGCCAGCTCATTCTGTTTATCGGTCTGAACAGCAGTTTTTTTCTGCTGTACAACACCGTCATGTTTTTTGCCGCTTACCGCAGATACGCCTGACCACGGGTAAGGCCGGCTTGAAAAATGATGTTGTGAAAATTTCCTTTTCCTTGCTTTGGCGCCTGCTCGATCGCGCAGCGCCCTACATACCGGCCTCCTGGCGCCTGCCCCTGCGGTATTGGGCTTGGCGTTGCAGTAGTGAAGTGGAGCCCGAACTCGTCCACCTTTTCCGACTTTGTCCCAATTTCCGCTGCGCCGTGGATGTCGGATGCAACCACGGGTTTTACGCCTACCGGATGTTGCAGCGTTTCGAACGGGTTTATGCGTTTGAGGCCAACCCCGGAGTCGATTTCGATATTTTGCATTTTAAAAATCCAAGGCTCCAGTTGGCGCAATTCGGCTTGTCTAATCGCCAGACAACCAGTTTTTTAAACATCCCGGTAGTCCAGGGCGTTGCATACGAGGGCTGGGCCAGCCTGGCCGACCGGCAGTGGCGTTTTGCCGACAGTGCGAAAAAAATACCCGTCCGGCTCGAACGCCTCGACGATCAGGCCTTCACCCGCGCCGAGTCGATCGACCTGATAAAACTCGACGTGGAAGGGCACGAACTGGAGGTGCTGCAAGGCGCCGTGGAAACCATCGGCCGCCACAAGCCTGTTTTGATTGTGGAAAGCAACGACAATTTCGGGCAGGTGGTCGCTTTTTTAGGCGCGATGGGCTACCGTCTAACCGATTTGTCTACGCTGGAGGGGAAACCTTTGCCTTCGCCCAACCGTATTTTTCTGCCCCAATGAACCTCCGTTTTGTTTATCCGCTTTGGTTGCGGGAAAAAATTGGCTCCCGTTTTCGCGCCGCGCTGATGCGCAGGGTTCGAAGCACCCAAGCCGAGCTTTGTTTCGCTCCCGGCGTTTTCCTGGAGCTGAGTCCGGCCGACGTCGGCCACCAATCCATCCTGTTGAACGGTTTTTACGAGCGCGCCCTGAGCCGCCACATCTGCCAACTGGCCCGGAAGGGCGGCATGCTGGTCGACGTTGGCGCCAATTATGGCTATTTCACCTTGCTTTGGCTGGCACAGCAGGCCGCAAACAGCGGAGTTGCCTTTGAAGCCGCGCCGTTCAACCAGGCCGCATTGAAAAACAATATCCGGCGCAATGGCTTTGCCGAACGCGCGCAACTGGTCGCGCAAGCCCTGAGCGACCAAACCGGGCAGGTTCTGTTCGACTGCCACGATTCGGACGGACAAACTGGCTGGGGTGGAATTGCCCGACAAGCTACCGCCCAAACTATCGCCGTCCCGACCACCACGCTGGACGCGTTTTGGCAAGCGCATTACCCCGGCCAAATGATCGAGGTATTGAAAATAGATGTGGAAGGCGCCGACACCCTGGTGTTGAAAGGGGCGGAGCATTTATTGAGCGAGCGCCGCATCCGCCATATTTTTTTTGAAGAAAACCGCCCGCGCATGGCCTTGCTGGGGATCGATCCGGAACAGGCGCCCGCCCTGCTCCGCCGGCACGGGTACCGGCTTTCCAGCATCGCTCCCGGCGAATACCACGCTCGCCTGTGACCATTGCCCTGATCAGCAATCGATACCCGCCGGCCTGCGACGGCGTCGGTGATTACAGCTTTCAACTCGCGCAGGCGCTGGAAAAAAGCGGCGTCACCATACACCGGCTGTACTGTGGCGAACAAAGTACTGCGAACAACTGCCACCCGCTCGAAGGCCATTGGAGCAATTCGAAAACCCGGGATCAGGCCTTGGCATTATTGCATACGCTAAAACCTGACTGGGTCGGCCTGCAATACGTTCCCTATGGCTTTCAGCGCTTGGGTTTGCCGTTTTACCTGCCGGGGTTTCTTCAAAAAATCCGAAAACGGGGCGTCCGGGTGTTCGTTATGTTTCACGAAGTGCACATCCGCCTGCACGGTTGGAAAGGAACGGCTATCGGCCTGTTGCAGCAAATAATTGCCGGGGGCATCAGCCGCGTAGCCAATTTGAATTTTACCAGTATAGATTTTTACAAAAAACTGTTGAAAGGGGTGCAAGCGGAGGCAATCTTGCTGCCGGTAGGTTCCAACATTCCCGCAGTTGCCCTTTCGGCAGCAGAGCGGGAAAGACTGCGCAAAAAATGGTTTCCGGAGGCTGCAGTGGTGTTGAGCACTTTTGGCCAACGCAATTTAAGTGGCTTACTCGAAGCCCTGGCCCGCCTCGAAGCAAAGGGCCAGCCGTTGGGGCTGTTGGCTTGCGGGACCAGCCCACAGGCGTTCCGAGAACGGGCCTTTAAAAATGTGCGCGCGACGGGATTTTTGCCGGCTCAGGAAATCAGCCATTGCTTGCAACTCAGTGACGTATTCGTGCTGCCTGATTTTGTCGGCCCTTCGGGCGAAGGCGGCAGTTGCAACAAAAGCGGTTCGCTGGCGGCTGCCTTCGAAGCGGGCCTACCGGTAGTGGGCACTCGCGGCGACATGAACAATGCCCTGCTTCGCCACGGTGAAAATATTTGGCTGGCCGAAAATGATAGCCCGGATGCGCTGGAGGAAGCCATCGAACTGCTCTTAAGTCAGGCAGATATCCGGCGCCGGTTGGGCCTGAACGGCAAACAACTTTTTCAGCAGGAATTGGACTGGTCTGTGCTGGCCGGCAAATTGCTTCATCATTTAAAACATGCGGACGACCAATTTGATTTTTAAAATTATCCGCCACCTTCGCTGGCGCTGGCGAATGTTTTGGAGTATCCATTTACCGCAACAATGGTTGGCCTGGCAGTTGCCTGCGCGCGTGCAAACGGGTCCGTTCGCCGGCATGCGCTACCGGCGAGCGGCAACAGGCTCAGTTACGAGGCTGAACTGCATCCGTTTATTCAATCCTTGCGACCCGGACAATACGACCGGATGATCGACATAGGCGCCGGCGAAGGCTACTATGCGGTGGGCTTGTGTTACCGCCTGCCGGAAATTCCGATGCTGGCCTTTGAAAGAAGCCGAAAAGGCCGCCGGAACATTCGCCAACTGGCCCGGCTCAACCATTTGGAACAACGGATAAGCGTTCGGGGCGCCTGCGACCCACCCGCGCTGCAACAATGCTTGGCAAGCGGGGGGCATGCCCTGGTTATCGCTGATGTGGAAGGCTACGAACTCGAACTTTTCGATCCGGAACAAGCGCCGGCGCTGACGCAGGCAGACTTTTTGGTAGAATTACACCCCGAGCGCGTGCCCGATATTCTGGCCGTTTTTCAAACCCGGTTTTCTGCAAGCCACCAGCTGGAGTGCATTCCCCGGCAGCAGCGAAAAAGTTTACCGGAAGGAATCGAACTGCCAAACGCCCTGGCGCAACGAGCGGATTTTTTGATGGATGAATTCCGGGGGCCGCAATGCTGGCTGACGGGCAAAGCCCAACCGCCGAAACCCGAACCGTGAAAATTGTATTCGACTCGCCCAATTTTTTCCCGCTGACCGGAGGTTTGGAAAACCTGGTCATGGACCTGGCCATTGAGCTGAGTCTGCTGGGGCATTCGGTCACATTGTTCACCCGTACGCCCGGGGCGGGCCCGGATGATTTTGGCTTCGAAGTGCTGCGCCGGCCCGGGTTGGCACGGCGTCTCCAGCGGTTGGCAGCGGCGGATGTGTTGGTGCAATTCAACGTCAGTTTGAAAGGTTTGCTGAGTTGGTTGCCGGCGCGGCCGCCCTTGGTGGTTTCGCACCAGACGCCGAACACCGGCGACTGGCGGGGCCGGCTCAAATCCTGGGTAGCCAACCATTGGTGCGCCCGGAACATCGGTTGCAGTGCCCACATGTCGCGGCCGTTCCGCCATGCGCAAACCATTCCAAACCCCTATAACCAGTTGATCTTTAAAAACTTCCTGCCGTGGAACCAACGCAAATCCGAATTGCTGTTCGTTGGGCGCCTGGTTTCCGACAAAGGCGTCGACGTATTGCTTCAGGCTTTGGCGATGCTTGCTGCTGAGGGACTTCGGCCTGCCCTGAAAGTTGTGGGCGCCGGTCCGGAAGAAATTCCGTTAAAAAAGTTATGCGCGCTTTTGGGTTTGGATAATCAGGTCTCGTTTGCAGGCTTGCTGCGGGAGCAGGCCCTGGCGGCTATCATGAACGAGCACCGCATACTCGTCGTGCCATCCACTTGGGAAGAGCCCTTCGGCATTGTGGCCCTCGAAGGGCTGGCCTGCGGATGCTGGCTGATCGGGTCGTCGGGCGGAGGCTTGCCCGAAGCGATCGGGCCGGGCGGCGCAGTGTTCCCCAATGGCGACGCCGCTGCATTGGCCGCTTGCCTGCGCGAGGCCTTGCTGCAACCCGAAAATTGCGTGCCCGACCCGGAAAAAATCCACCCGCATTTGGCGCGCCACCACCGGAGCGCTATTGCCCGCGAATACGCCGCTGTATTGGAAAATTTGGTTGTTCGATGAATGGAAATCAACCCGAGCTCCAGCGCAAACAACGGTACAACCTGCGTTTGCTGGCCTTTTGCCTGGTGTACACCATTTTTGCAGGCGCCATGCGCAAATGGGTTTTGCTCGGCGGCCCCCTGAGCAACGCCCTGTTTTTGGGGCACGTGCTGATGCCCTGGCTCTTCTATTTTTTCGCAGCCGGTTCCAGAAAAAAATATGCGCCGGTATTGCTGGTTTTCGGAGCTGTATTGTTGCTACAAGCTTTCAATCCGCTGAATCAGAGCATTTTCCATGGCGCTTTCGGCATTCTGCTGCACCTGGGATTTTGGTTGGTCGGGTTTCATTATCTGGAGAACCGGGTACTCTACCGCTGGGAAGGGCTGGCCGGTTTACTGCTGTTGATTTTTATCGTAGAAATCGGCCTGGGCGTGGTGCAGTACAGCCTGCCGCGCAGCCACTTTATCAACCGTTACGCCGCCGAAGGCGCTACCAATATCGCTTATGTGGGCGAGGCGGCCCGGGTGACCGGCACGTTCAGCTTTGTGGCGGGATTTACGTCCTGGCTGTTTTTCGTGAGTTTGTGGATTTGGAGCAAGGCCATCCGGGGCGCTTCGCTCGGCCAGATCACGGTGTTGACCGGGCTTGCTGTATTAGCCAACTTGCTCTCCGGCGCCCGTGCTGCCCTGGCTTTCATGGCGGTGTTTGCCGTTTTGATGTATGGGACTGTTTTGAAACGGGTGGCCTTCGCGCAAGTGGCCGTTATGTTGCTCGCGGCCAGTTTGGCAGGAGCAGTAGCCTTTCAGCAGAGTAAATTTATTCAGGACGCCTGGAGTAATTTTTATTCGCGCATCGAGGATGGTATTCGCGACAAGGAGTTTGGCCGGCGCACGTACGGGGTGCTTACTGAAATCATCGATTTCCGGGGGGAATACGCGGCCTTTGGCTCCGGGCTTGGCGGCACCTATCAGGGCGCCCGCTTGCTTTGGGGCGAGTCGGATATCCTCAAGCGGTATGGCGGTTATGAGGAAGAGCCCGAGCGTATCATCCTGGAAGGCGGGTTTTTCTTGTTTGTTTTTCGACTGGGGTTGCTCGTGTATTTTCTGCACGAATTGCGCTTGCCGCGGCTCTATCTGTTGCTGTTTGGGATCATCATTCTGTTGTTTACGCACAGCATTTTTAACGTGTACAACATCATTTTTGTCCCCTTCGGATTGGCCATGCTCGATAGCGCCTACGCCTCAAAACAGCAGCGGGGCACATGAATATTCTGGTGAGTCATTTTGGAAAACAATACTGCCACGAACTCCTGCGCGTGCTGGAAGCCGAAGGCTGGCTGAGCCATTTCCACACCTCCATCGCCGAACAGAAAACCAGTTGGCTGCACCGGATACCCGGCCTAAAAAACGCCCTGCGCAAACGCCATTTCCCAGGCGTACCCGCCGAAAAAATCAGCCATGCGCCTGCCCTGTTCGCGCTGGAGCGCACCTTGCGCAACCGGTTTCCCGGAATTGCCGAACAGCTGATCCAACAATTCGACCGCAGGGTAGCCGATCAGCTGCAGCGCCAAAGCCCCGACCTCGTCATCGGCTACGAAAACTGCAACCTCGAAACCTTTAAAAAAGCCCGGCGCCTGGGAAAAACAACCGTGCTCGACCTGGCTCAAATTCACCATGAGGATATTCTGGACTACGCCCGTTGGTTTATGCCCGCGCCGGCGCTCCACCGGGAAGCAACCGTGGTGAACCCTCGAAAAGCCGAGGCCCTGGGCTATACCGACTACATTTTGACCCTTTCGGATTTTGCCGCCGAGTCTATGCTGCGCCACGGCTGGCCGGCTGATCGCCTGTTTACGGTCCGGCTGGGTATCGACCTGCAACGGTTTCGGTGTAAAACCTTTAAGCCTACGGGCGAGCGGCTGCGCCTCTTGTTTGTCGGTACCATGACCCTGCGCAAGGGACTGGGCGTTTTGATGGAAGCGATCGGCCTACTCCCGCCCGACCGGATTTCCCTGACGCTGATCGGCCCGATGGCCGACGCTGCCGGCTTGTTAAAAAAACACGAAGACCGGTTTCGCTACCTGCCCTTTTTACACCATGAAGCGCTGGCGGAGCACTACCGGGAGGCCGACTTGTTTGTGTTCCCGTCGCTGCTCGACTCCTGGGCCCAAACCGTTCTGGAAGCCATGGCCTGCGGTACGCCGGCAATCGTCACCGAACTGACCGGCGCGAAAGACGCCGTGCAACAAGGCGGCGGCTGGGTCATTCCGGCCAACGCTCCGGAGGCCCTGGCCGCGGCCATTTTGCATTGCCTCGAAAACCCGCAACAGCTGCGCGCAGCCGGTGAGGCCGCCCACCGCATTGCCCAAGGCTACACCCGGGAACAATACTCGACTGGGCTCAAACGAGCGCTCCGGGATATCGCAAACCGGGAAAACATCTTCATCTGAATCCTTTGCAGTCCATCCTACACATTATTCCGTCGTACAAACCGGCTTTCCACTACGGCGGCCCTACCGTATCGTGTGCCCGCTTAGCCGAAGAGCAGGTCTGCCGGGGGGCGCAGGTCACCGTTTGGACAACTACCGCCAACGGTCCGGAAGAACTGCCCGTGCCCTCTGGGGCCCAGCAAGAAGTGGACGGGGTGCAAGTGCGGTACTTCCGGCGGCGCACCGGCGACCATGGGCATTTCAGCCCAGCATTGCTGCTGTGGGTCTGGCGCAAAGCCCGGCATTTCCCGGTTGTGCATGTTCATTCCTGGTGGAATTGGGTGGTGTTCGGCGCGTTGTTGATTTGCCGCCTGCGCGGCATCCGCGTCCTCGTTAGCCCGCACGGCATGCTGAGTCCCTACACCTTGCGTTCGCCATTCCGGCGTTGGTTTCAAAAACGCATCGGGCATCAACTTTTAAAAGGCAATATTTTGCACGCCACCTCGAAAATGGAGCGGGGCGAACTACAACTCCTGCACCCGGGCATACCGGTGGTGTTGGCGCCCAACATTGTTTACTTGCCAGAGAACAAGCCCGCCCGCCGGGAGAATAGTCCGCTGCAATTGTTTTTTTTATCCAGAATAGACCCCAAAAAAGGGCTCGACATCCTGTTTCATGCACTGGCGCCTCTAAAAAATCTGCCCTGGAAACTTGTCATTGCTGGCGAGACCGGCTCTGCGTACCACCAGTTTTTAAAAAACCTGGCAGCCCTATTGGATTTAACCGACAAGATCGAATGGATCGGTTGGTGCTCCGGGGAGGAGAAATGGAGGCGCTTGGCTCAGTCGGACCTGCTGGTGTTGTCGTCGCACAACGAAAATTTCGCCAATGTGGTCATCGAATCGCTGGCCGTGGGCACGCCGGTGGTGATCAGCGATCAGGTTGGGCTACGCGCCTACGTCCGCGAACGTGAATTGGGCTGGGTAGCGCCCCCAGAGGCAACGGCATTCGGAGCTGCTTTGCAACAGGCCATGGCAGACCAGGGCGCCCGCGAAAAAATTAACCGGCTTGGTCCAGGCTTCGTGGCAGCCGATTTTAAACCTGAAAAAGTGGTTGACCTGTATTTCCACCACTACCAACAGCTGTTACTCCCTCGTTGAATGAAAAACCGACGCGACATTGCCGTGATTTTTCGCAGGCCCGGCCACTCGGGTTTTTTCAGCATCGAACGCTCCTTCGCAGCCATCTGGAAGGATTTGGCCCACGAAACCGGCAACGCCCTGCGCCGCGTACAGGCCTGCTGTGTCAGCCAGGGCTTTTTTCCCCGGCTTCGGATACTGCTCCAAATGCGCAGGCTTCGGGCAGGGCTGTACCACATCAGCGGCGACATACATTTCGCTGCATTGGCTACGCCGCCCAGCCGAACGGTGCTGACCATCCACGACTGCCGGTTTTTGCAACACCCCAATCCCGCGCTGCGCCACATATTGTACTGGTTTTGGTTGAAATGGCCCGTACGGCGCTGCCGGCACATCACCGTAGTTTCGGAAGCAACCAAAACTGCCGTGCTTTTTCACACCGGCTGCACTGCGGAAAAAATTACCGTAATACCCAGTGCAATTCCCGTTCATTTTTTACCCGACCCAAGGCCGTTCAACGACAAGCGCCCGCGCATTTTACACCTGGGCAGCACACCAAACAAAAACCTGCGCCGCCACATCGAAGCGCTCCGCGGGCTGCCTTGCCAACTGCACATCGTGGGCTGGCTCCCCGAATCCGAACGGCGCTTGCTCGAAGCTTGGGAGATGGATTTTATTTGCACACCCGAACTGGACGAAACTGCGGTTCTGCGCGCCTACCAGGCTTGCGACTTGCTGCTGTTTGCATCGACCGAAGAAGGTTTCGGCATGCCTATCCTGGAAGCCCAGGCGGTTGGCCGGCCGGTGGTAACCAGCAACTGTTCGAGTATGCCGGAGGTGGCTGGCGCGGGCGCCTGTTTGGTGGATCCGTTGGACAGTCAGGCCATTCGCGCGGGTTTGCTCCGGGTTTTAAACCATCCGGACTACCGCGACCAACTCGTGCAGGCGGGATTTAAAAACGCGCGCCGGTTTCAGCCGGCGGCCATCGCGCGCCGGTATGCCCAGGTTTACCAAACTGTCCTTCAGCAAACGTGAAACTGCCCGTCTCAGCGATCATCCTCTGTTTTAACGAGGAAAAAAACCTGCCCGACTGCCTGGCTTCCATCCGGGAATGGATCGATGATCTGGTGGTGATCGACTCCGGATCGACCGACCAAAGTGTAGCCATTGCCCGCGCCGCCGGCGCCCGCGTTTTCGAACATCCTTTTGAAAATTACAGCCGCCAGCGCAACTGGGCCCTGCAACACATCGAGCTGCCGCACGAGTGGGTACTCCACCTCGATGCCGACCACCGGGTGCTGCCGGATCTGCGCCAGACGCTCGAACACATTTTTTCAAAAACCATTGATCCGGCCATCGACGGATTCATGGTCAGCCGGCGCACTATTTTCTTGGGAAAATGGATCCGGTTCGGCGGCCACTACCCGGTTTACCATACCGTGCTGTTTCGCAAACACCGGGGCTACTGCGAAGACAAACTGTACGACCAACACTTCAAAGTAGCCGGAAAAACCCAAAAACTCCAGGGCGACATTTTGGACATCGTCACCGAATCGCTGGATACTTTCACCCGACGCCACAACCATTGGGCAGCCCTGGAAGCCGGCGCCCTGACGCAACAACATACGCCGGAAAAACTGCGGTTGGTGCAGGCAAGACTCTTCGGCAGCCCGGTTCAGCGGCAGCGTTTTTTTAAATCCCTGTACGAGGGTTTCCCCTTGTTTGTACGGCCGGCGCTGTATTTTCTCTACCGCTACTTCCTGCGGCTGGGCTTTCTCGACGGGCGCCGCGGACTGATTTTCCATGTGCTGCAAGGCTTCTGGTTTCGGTTCCTGATCGACGCCAAGGTCTATGAGCTGCGCCGCGCCCAAAAGTATCTACCTCCCGATTAAGTTATGTTTACCCTCGGTTTAAATGCCTACCACGGCGATGCGGCCGCGGCGATCTACCGCAATACGGAATTAATCGCCGCTATTGAAGAAGAGCGGATTTGCCGCATCAAACACTGGGCGGGTTTGCCCGTGCAAGCCGTCCGCTTCTGCCTCGACGAGGCCGGCATCGGGCCGGAAGCCCTGGATGCCATCGCCGTCTCCCGCAACCCGTACGCCAAAATCGGGCAAAAACTCGGGCAAGTTATCCGGCGCGGCGCAAGCCCAGCTACCCTGGCGCACCGCGCCCGCAACTCCTTCAATATCCGGCAACTCAAACAAGACCTGGCTGCCGCATTCGGTCTGGATGCCCGCCAATGGGAGGTCAAGATCCGGTACGTAGAGCACCACCGCAGCCACCTGGCCTCGGCTTTTTTTATCGCGCCGTTTGAGGAGGCAGCCTTGCTGTCGATTGATGGCATGGGCGATTTCAGCTCCACCATGCGGGCAATAGGTCGGAGTGGGCGCATCGAGGTGATCGACAGCATTTCGTACCCGCACTCGCTCGGCTATTTCTACACCATGTTTACCCAACTCTTAGGCTTTCCGCACTATGGCGACGAATACAAGGTGATGGGCCTGGCGCCCTATGGCGAGCCGGTTTTTGCCGATAAACTGCTCGAGGTGATCCGGCTGAAACCGGGTGGACGCTTTGAGCTGAACGGTCGTTTTTTTCGACATTTCAACGAAGGTATTGCCATGAGTTGGGAAGGCGGCTCGCCGCAAATCGGTCCTTTGTACACCTCTGCTTTGGAGCGGGAATTCGGTCCGGCCCGGGCATCCGGAGAAGCGCTCAGCCAGCGCCACCGCAACTTGGCAGCTTCCGTGCAACAGGTTTGCGAAACGGTTATTTTTCACCTGGCCAACGACCTGCACCGGCGCAGCGGCTTGCCCAATCTGTGCCTGGCCGGCGGGGTGGCGCAAAATTCGGTGGCCAATGGCAAACTGTGCCTGAAGACGCCGTTCCGGCAATTGTTCGTGCCGCCCGCTGGCCACGATGCCGGCACCAGCACGGGAGCGGCGCTCTACCATTTGCACCAGCAACTCGGTCTGCCCAAACCCGCCTACCGGCACCAGGCCTATACCGGCGCCCGGGAAACGGAAGCTTCCATCGAGCGCCTCCTGCGCAGTCGAAATATTTTATTTGAAAAAGTGTCTGAATCGGCGCTACCCCAGCGTGTCTGCGCTTGCCTGGTCGATGGCGGAGTGGTCGGTTGGTTCCAGGGCCGGGCCGAGTTTGGTCCGCGGGCCTTGGGCAACCGCTCGATCCTCGCTGACCCCCGGCGCAGCGATGCGCAGGATTTGCTGAATGCCAAAATCAAACGCCGCGAAAGTTTCCGGCCATTTGCGCCCTCTGTGCTTCGGGAAGCGACGGGCGATTTTTTCGAGCAAGACGCCGCCGTGCCCTACATGGAAAAAGTGTTTGTGATCCGGCCGGAAAAGCGGCACTTGATTCCGGCCGTTACGCACGTCGACGGCACGGGGCGTTTGCAAACTGTCGAAAAGGCCGACAACCCGCGGTATTACCGCTTGCTGGAGTGTTTTTATGAAAAAACCGGCGTGCCTGTTTTGCTCAACACCTCGTTCAACGAAAACGAGCCGATCGTGAACACGGCGGCCGAAGCGCTGGACTGTTTCCTGCGCACCGAAATGGACCTGCTCGTTCTGGAAAACTACCTCGTCAGCAGAAACCAGGCATGAAGATTTCTATCATCACCGTCTGTTTCAACAGCGCTGCCACTATCCGCGACACGCTCGAAAGCGTGAACCGGCAAACTTACCCCGATGTGGAACACCTCATCATCGACGGCGGCTCCACCGACGGTACACTCGACGTCGTGCGCGCATTCCACCATGTCGCCCACTGGATCAGCGAACCTGACCGGGGCTTGTACGATGCCATGAACAAAGGCATCGCCCTGGCTACCGGCGAGCTCGTCGGCATCCTCAATTCCGACGATTTTTACGCCCACCCGCAGGTTCTGGCGCAGGTGGCCGACCGGCTCGAAACCAGCGGCGCCGCCTGCCTGTACGCCGATTTAAAATATGTAAAACCGCTACCGCCGCACCACACCGTGCGCTACTGGCGTTCGGGCGCCTGCAGCCCCCGCAAGTTTCGCCTCGGGTGGATGCCACCGCACCCCACCTTTTTTGTCCGACGGGAACATTACCGCACACTTGGCGGCTACGACACTGGTTTTCGCTCCTCCGCCGATTACGAACTCATGCTCCGGTTTTTGTACAAACACCGGCTCCCCGTGTGTTACCTCCCGGAAGTGTTGGTGCACATGCGCACCGGCGGACGGAGCAACGCCTCCCTTCGACACCGCTGGCGGGCCAACAGAGAAGACCGGCGCGCCTGGGCCAAAAATCAACTCCGGCCGGCGCCCTACACCCTGTGGTTCAAACCCCTCCGAAAAATCCCGCAGTTTTTTCTAAAATGAACATCGCCCTGATCGCCGGCGCCCGCCCCAATTTTATCAAGGCAGCGCCTTTGTGGGCAGCCTTTCAGCAGCAGCCCGGCTGGAAAACCGCGCTGATCCATACGGGCCAACACCGGGACATGGGGCTGAGCGGCTTGTTTTTTCAAACCTTGAATTTGCCCGCGCCCCAAGTGCAAATTTCAGGTTCGGCCGACACGCCGGTTCGGCAAATAGCCCGGATCATGCAAGGCCTGGAGCCGGTCTTACGCGGGATGCATCCCGACTGGGTGGTGGTCATCGGCGACGTCAACTCCACCCTTGCAGCCGCCCTCACCGCCAAACAACTCGGCCTGCGGCTGGCGCACGTGGAAGCCGGTTTGCGCAGCGGCGACCGGAGCATGCCCGAGGAACTCAACCGCCTGGCTGTCGACCATTGGGCAGATTTGTTGTTGGTCAGCGAACCGTCCGGACTGGAAAACTTGCAGCGGGAAGGTATTCCGGAAGCGCGCATTCATTATTCGGGCA
>CAZVZH010000063.1:0-21972 GCA_964630705.1 uncultured Saprospiraceae bacterium
TTTTGGTACAGCCATTCGCGCCCGTCACCGTCACCGTGTAAGTTGTTGTGTTCGTCGGGCTTACCGTGATGGCGGCCGTCGTCTGGCCCGTGCTCCACAGGTAGGTGCCCCCGCCCGTGGCGGTAATCGTGCTGCTTTGACCCGTGCAAATGGTGGCCGGGCTGGCAGAAGCCGTGGCGTTGGGCGCGGTATTGATGGTGACGGTTACGATGTTCGATTCAGCATCATATTCGGTGCATCCAGCCCGGCGCGCACAACGACGGTAGCATGTCGTTTGGGTGATTGGGCCCGGGTCATAGGTTGCGCTGGTAGCCCCGGATATAGTCGTCCACATGTTGCTGTTGAATGTTGCCGGCGGGCAGTTGGTGGTCGACATGATCCAAATATATTCCAAGGGGCCTGAACCGCCAGAAGGGGAAGTTACATTGGTGAAGGGAGCTGGGTCAAAGGAGCCTCCTGCGTTTACGCAAGCCGATTGGTTGGCAGCTATGGTACCGCCGTTTGTCGCATTATTGCAAGCAGTATATTCAATGCAGACACTGACTGGAACCACAGAGTTTGGGCTGTTACAATCGTTGACCACGCTCCAGTGTTGAATAATGATTTGATCAGCGCCATTAGGCAAAAAGGCCGAGCCCAGAGTGCCCCGCCAATATCCCTGAGTAACCAGGTCGGGTACATCGCCAGTAAAGGTAGAGGACCAAACGACAGCGCCTGATTTTTTGAATTGAATTCGCCATTTTTCGTTGGGTTGGCTTTTGGTGTTGCGCCCAACATACCCATCAAAACTTACGACATCGGTAATGTTTACGGTAACCGGGCCATTAAATGCTGTAGGATACGGGCCGGGAATAGTATACGTCGTTGTTCCGCCGCAGTACAGAGTAGACAAGGTCTGGCCGTTTCCGGTATTTGAATTAATAGTTTGCGACCACAAAAAACTATTTCCGGAAATACAATCTGGCTCCGGCGCACAAAATGGGGGTCCGTTGCTGTTCTCGGGGTCGCAGTAGAGGGTGAATGTGAACGTTTTTTCATCACAAATTACGCCGGTGGCGTTTGGCCCGGAATACACTTGAACGGTAACCGTATAAGTACCTAAAATCGGCGCCCAGGCAGTATTAGTGGTGGGGTGGTTCCAAGGGACCTGATTTTCAATATTGGAGGTGTTTTGTGCACCAGTGATCGTAAATTTAACACTGCCCGGGTTGCCCGTTACCGATGCTTCCAGGTTATAATCTTTGGAAATATCGTTCATCGGATAATACCCGTTGTTGGATATTGAAATATCGTTTGTCCCTTTCAAATCATTGAAAAAGAGGCCTGTAATTGTCGAATTACAGAGTGTTTTCACACATACGCCATCCAGTTTTATCCAGTCGCCGTTGGCTTTGCCTAATACGCGGGTATAAGCCGTTCCAGCGGGTACCGTTATATTGAACTGGTAGTAGGTCATGGTGGGTAACAGGCTGTTTACTTCCACCTCCTGGCCGCTGATATAGGTCCAGGAACTGTTGTAAAACTCTACCCCGAATGCCGCATAATAACCGTTGGGGTTGTGCGTGCCGGCATATGCGCCTACTGAAATTTGTGCGCCTGGGGTAAGCGAGGTAATATCTTGAAAGACGCCGCCCCAAGACGAAGTGACCTGCATTTGGCCTGTTTTCGTTTCGCAAACCGCAGCATAAGTGCCGGTTTGAAAATTACCACCCCACCAGTTCCAAGGGCTGCTACCACTTTCAAAACTGAAGTTTTGTACCAAGTTTCCTGGGCAATCGCAAGTCATTTCCGGCGCATCCGGGTTCTTGCCTTCCTTGGAATGCACGAGATGCGACCATTTATCTTGTGCAAACTCCGTACCTCCGGGTGCATGTTGTTGCAACAGGATTTGAGAGGACTCTTCCACGGGAATTGGAGATGGTGCTTGCGATCCCGCGCCGGCAGGCTGTGCCTGAAGGGCAGTAGACAGCAAGAGGCCGATACCACCTACAAAAAGGTTTAAATAAGAAGAAGAGTGGCTGCTGGAAACTTGTAAAGAATTGCGGCTCATGCAAAAAGTATTGATGAAGTATGCGAAATAGGCAGTTGCAGAGGATCATCTTTTTGGAAAAAAAGCATCAAGCCCGCACGCCGTACAGCGCACAGGAAGCATTGCTGAGGAAGGAACAGGACGAGGCAAAAGCCTTAGCGATTACCGCCGCAAGACGACGACAAAAGCAACAAGGTGACCAGTCCGGTCATTCCCAAAACCAAAAAGATGAAGCGTAAAAGATTAATGGCTCCGAAACTGGAGCGGTTGAAGCGCAATGAAAAGATTACAAGCTCCGGAGATGGAGCAGAAGCGTGGTAAAAGGAAATGGGTGTAATCTCGGAAGAAAGATTGCTTCAATTTAAGCGGAGGGAGGGGGATTAAACACAAATCCGTTTGGACGGACTACTGACGCAAAGGAAGGAAACTTGTTACGACAGAACTGCACAAGGCCAACAATAGCCCTACACAAACGTGTAGTTTGCGAAGCATTTTCAAATATAAATAATGTCTATCCGACAAATTCAGGAAAAAAGAGCGTGTTCAAAAAAAACAAAGGGCAACGGCAGGAATGTGCCATTGCCCCAGATACATTTCAAAATCGCCGTGGCTCGAAAAAGAATAGTTACCGCCTTTTGAGCAAAAACCGGCGCATGTCGCCCACATCGGAAGTAAGCAGCACTTCCCAGCCATTTTCAAAGAGGAAATTCAGTCCGTCGACCGTACTGCGAAACTCGTAACGCCGGGCCTTATCGTCGGTCAGGCATTCCCCAGGTTTGGCCTTGGGGTCGGGTTTTTGGCCGAAGTCGACTTGAAAATGGTACGTGCCATCGCTGCGGCGCAAAGGAATAGCCTCCAGGTAAGCGCTGGTGTTAGCTGGCGTTAACAAGACGCCTTCCACATACAATTGGGCGGCAGCCCAAAAACCCTGAAGCAGGAACAACAAAAGAACGAGTACTTTTTTCATAGCTCAATTTTTTTGGTGCAAAGAAAAAAGCCCAATCCAGGTCAGGGGCAACCTTAACGCAGGTTTAACGGCTTAACACTTTTTAACCATGAGCGGCGGCACTCAAAAAAAGTCTTTCAAATTGGTGCCGATGCCCAAATGAATCACGCCGCCGGCCAAATGATAAGCCGCATACCCTACATCGATCCGGAAGCGGCTCACGCGGATGCCCACGCCGCCGGAAAACCCGGCCAGGCTGCGATAATTCTGCACACTAAGTTCTTTTTTGCGCAAATGGTTGTAACCCAATCGAATCCGGAAGGATTCATTGCGGCCAAGCAAAAACTCGCCGCTGAATACGAAGTGGCGGAAAAAGTTATCCAGATCGGCATTGCCTCCAGTGTCCGCCTGATCGCCGCCGAACAGGAGTGTGTTGGTGTTTTGCAGCCGGGGATCATTGTGCCGGATGTTCCATTGATGCAAGTGGTGGGCGATGACCGTCAGCCGGAACGGCAGGTGTCGCAGGCGTTTACTGAACCCGACTTGAAGGTCGTAGGGAATATCCTCCCGAGTGCCGTCGTAGCGTGTAATTTGAACGCCGTAATTGCGCAACACCACCGCAGCGGTGAACCGCCGTGCGGAGTCGGCATACAGCACGCCAGCGTCGGCAGCCAAGGCCGTCGATTGGTACACGTCGAGCGTCGACACGCCAAAGCGCAGGTTGAGCCCGAGCGACAGGCGCGGGCTGAGCTGGCGGGCGCCCCCCAGGGTAAAGGCCGTTTCAGAGGCTTTAATTTTGCCGAGGATATTGCCGAACTCGTCGGTTTGGGGGATGTCGCCGTAGTTCATGTATTGCAAGCCGCCATGCACCGTAAAGTTCAACTTGGGCATATGGTTGGCAAAAGCGGCATATCCGTGCTGGATGTCGCTCAAAAAGAAATTATGGTTAAAAACCAGGCGGCCATCCATCGACGCATTCAAGGCCGCCGGGTTGGTGGCCGCAAGGGCAACATCGTCGTCGCGAACGGTAATTTGCATCCCTCCCAGGGCTGTGATACGCGCCGACGGCGACAGGGTCATGAATTGGAAGACCTGTTGGCCACCTGTAATTTGAGCAAAAAGGGTGGCTGGCGACAGCATCAGGACCAGGCTGAGCAGGCAGGCGGGTAGTAGAAATCGTATCGTTTTGTTCATACAAGTTTCAGTTAGGACCGGTTTTTTTTCCAGTGGTTGACGATGGCCGTTCCCAGGTCGTGTTGCAGGCTCCTCTTTGGCACTCTAAAATGCGTTCGAGTTGCCCGAGGGTATCATATAATTTCAGGGTACCGTGCTCATTATCGCCGTCGAGGTAGTTCCCTTCCGCTTTCAGTTTACCGTTTTCATACCACTCGGTAAAAGGCCCGTTTTCCTCGTTGTTTCGGATGGTAACCATTTCCTTCTTTTGTCCGTTTTGGTACCAGGCCGTACTCCGTCCGGTCATAACGCCATCGACAAATTCTTGTTCCAGGTATATTTGGCCGTCTTCATAAAACTGCTGAAAAACACCGTGCATTACGCCGTGTTTAAACCGGTCGATGCGCTCCACCTGCCCATTCGGAAAGTAAAATTTGCGCGCGCCGTGCAGCGTATCGTTCGAATACTCCGCTTCTTCGACCAAATGGCCGTCTTGATGAAAACGCTGATACAAACCTTCTTTGGCGAAGTCTTTTTTTCGGCGTTGGTACCGTTCGGTTTGGCCATACACGTTTTGCATGCTGATCGTCTCGATATCGCTTTCTTTACAAGCAAACGGCGCCAGGAAGGCCAAAAAAAGGACAGCAATGAGGAAGTTTTTTGCCATGGTTATGAAATTTAATAAATGCAAACTTCGCAAAAATACAGCTGGCATCGGGTAATCGTTGGGTACAAAAACCCGGATTTTATTCGGCTTTTATACAACAAAGAGGCCCGTAGCGCATAGCCCGGGCCCCCTGATCGTTTTTTTAAGATTTGCCGATGCGGCTTTACCGTATGCTGCGAAATTAGTTTACAATGATTTGCTCCGTAAACACTTTGCCGGCTTGCTGCACATGCAAAACGACCGCGCCTTTAGCGTATTCCGACAGGTCGAATTGTTGAAAATAGTCGCCACTGAAAGCGTTCAACTCCTCCCGGAACAACTGGCGACCGGAAATGTCGAGCAGCGAAACTACAGTGGGTAAGGGTTGGGCTTTAAACTCAACGGTGACCTGACTTTGAGCAGGGTTGGGATAAGCCCGGAAATTTTCCAGCTGCAGCCGGCGGTCGGGCGGCAGGTTGTTATCCAGATTGGTGTTTACCTGAGCGGCATCGCCCTCTGCGCCCCGGTGGATAGTAATCACTTGCTGGTCGCGCAGTTGTTCCTGATCTTTTTCCACCCAGTTCCACAAGAGAAATTCCCGCGCAGAGCGTTCGCCGCTGTCGTCTTTCTCGATCATCATTACCCGGTTGGAATTGTCGCGACAAGCTTTTAGCGTAGCTTGAATCTGCCTGGCTTGGTTATCCCGCAGAAATTCAACGGCAACCTGGTCGCCGGTTTTGTAGCGCGCAATCTCGTTCCAGAGCTGATCGTGACCGGTAATGCGAACGCCATTTACGGAGGTGATCACGTCGCCAGCCGTCATTTCCGCTTCGCGGGCAGCCGATTCCTTGGTGAATTCTGAAATACGGGCCCCGCGAGCGCTGCCTTCGCCATGGGCGGATGTGTACACGCCCAGGCAGGCTTCTTTTTCGCGAACCTGGATGTCGAAATTAAAATCAGCCGGCTGAAAATTCATTTGCCAGTTCGTCGCTTCGGGTTTACCTAAAGTAGCCGAAACGGCGTTTTTTTGCCCATTGCGGTTGTATTTGACCTGGACCGTTTCGCCTGGCTTGGTATAATTCATGAAATCGGTAACATCCTCCCAATCGTCGATTGCGGTGTCGTTCAGACCGAGCAACACGTCGCCGTCTTGGAGGCCGGCTTTTTCGGCGCCGGAACCTTTCACCACCTCGATCGCAACACCAGGCGCATCTTCGTCCGCCTTGTCGGCCGGCCGTATTCCAAGGAAACCTTTTTCGAAAGACGCCGGATCGCATTGAACTCCGTGGCGGGTAGTCAGTTGGGCTTGCACATTAGCCGTTTTACCATCTCTGCTGTATTCGATAGCCAAAATATCGCCTGGCTTGGCCGCGCGCAAGATGCCGGTCAAATCATCCCAATCGTTCACAGCCGTGCCATTGAGTTGAAGGAGTACATCATTGGAACGCAAGCCTGCTTTTTCAGCTGCTGATCCGCGAACGACATCCACGACGAGCCCCGGAGCATCGGCGTCTTCATCGCTGTCCTCCTCCACCCCGAGAAAGGCACGGTCGTCAGCGGGTTCCATTGCGTCCAAAGCATGGTCGATGCGGTCTTCCAGGTCCTGCACCCATTCCATTTCACCGGTTTCGCGGCGGCGGACAATTACCTTTTCTGCATCGGCATTGTCGTCAAATACTCGCACGTCAAGTTCCACATGCTCGCCTTGGTTGTCGCGGATATATTGCTCGACATCAAAGTTTTCAGCGGCCTGGCCTTTACGTACAATGGTTTCAATGGTTTCGGTACCGTCGGCATCGACGGTACGCTTGGTGATTACCACCCGCTTGCCGACGGAGGTGGAACCTGCCGACTGGGAAAAAAGTGTGACGGAACACCAAGGTAGCAACAGTAGTGTAGCCGCCAAAATGGTACGGACTGTTTTCATAGCAAAGAAGTTTTAGTGTGTCCTGCATGGCAATAATAAATGCCGTACAAGCTGAAATTATTGAGTAAAAAACTGTTCGGACAAATGTAGTACGAAAATATTCGTAGATTTGAATTTATCGAAGCAGTAAGGGCAGGATTAACGCGGTCTTAACGGTTGGAGCCAATAGACCAATTGAGGTTAGCGAAGTTGCGCGCTGGCTCTTGGAAGCCGGAAAAAAATCGACAGAGGCTGCTGACAGGTAGTTAAAAGCCCCATTTTAACTGCTACCAAATAGCTGCTCCAAGGTCAGATATCTTACAATTTTAACAAATTCACCGAAGGGGTTGCGTTCGGTATACTCTGCCTTTTGAAATTGCGTTATACCACGGTTGAAATTTGAAAACGGTTTTAATCAGCCCCCTTCCCTGCACAACAACTACTTAAATTGAACCGGTTTAATATGTCTACAGTGAACTACAAAATCCTGCTGGTTGAAGATGATCAAAATTTTGGCGACGTATTGCGCTCTTACCTCGAAATGCACGACTATGGCGTCACCCTGGCTGCCGACGGAATTCTAGGCCTGGAAGCCTTCCGGAAAGATCATTTCGACCTCTGTATCCTCGACGTGATGATGCCCCGAAAGGATGGTTTTACCCTCGCTAAAGAAATTCGGGAACGCAATCAGGAAATCCCACTTATTTTCCTGACCGCCAAAACGATGAAAGACGATGTGCTTCAGGGATTCAAAATTGGCGCCGACGATTACATTGCCAAACCCTTTAATTCCGAAGAACTCTTGTTGCGTATCCAAGCCGTCCTCAAACGCGTAAATAAAGCCGCCGACCCACGCGATGAACAACGCGAATACACCATCGGCAAATACCACTTCAATTACCCGCTTCGCATCCTCACCCTCAACGACACACCGGATGCTGACGAAACGCAGTGGAAACTCAGTCCGAAAGAAGCCGAACTGCTCCGCATGTTCTGTAAATACATGAACGACGTGACCCCGCGGTCTGAAGCACTTACCAAAATCTGGCACGACGACAACTACTTCACCGCCCGTTCGATGGACGTGTTCGTGACCAAACTGCGCAAATACCTGGCGAAAGACCCGGACATCGAGATTGTCAATATCCATGGCAACGGCTTTCAATTGCTCGTAAAAGATATGGTGTAAAGCCTGCTCCTTAACGCAAGCCCCACTAGAGTTTAAGAAGGTAATTGGTCAGAACCAGTTGCCTTCTTACTTTTATGATCCCATCCATCCGCAAGATTATGTTAGAGCGTTTTTTTCAAAAATACACCGGATTTCTGCGCAGCCTAAAAGCGGTATACGTCATCAACAACCTATTGAATGTGCGGCACCTGCTCCGAAACCAATCCCTCTACCGCCGCCTGGGTTTGAAAAAAAGTATCATCAGCCCTATCGGCAGCAGCGACTTTTCACAACACCACCCCGATATCCCCTGGCTCGACCGGCCCGGAGCAGCCGAAGCGCTGGAGCAACACCCTGAGTTCCGAAACATGGATGAACGGATGCGACAAAAAGTGCGGCATTTTTTGGAAAAAGGGTACCTGGTTTTGGAAAACTTTTACCCGGAGGCTGACACCGCCGCGCTCAACGCCGAAGTAGACCGCCTGCTCGGCGCCGGCAAAACCGGTTTCAATTACACCGGCCGGAAAATTTTCAACCTGCAAGAACAAAGCCGCCTGGCTGACGAACACTTTTTTCGCCACCCCGAAATCTGCCGGCTGCTCAGTTTTTTGCTGGGAAAAACAGCGCTCCCTTTTCAATCGCTCAACTTTATTCAAGGCAGTGAGCAACGCGCCCACTCCGATTCCATCCACATGACCACCGAGCCCCCCGGCTACCTGATTGCCACCTGGACAGCGCTCGAAGATTGCCACGAGGATGCAGGCCCACTTTTTTACTTCCCCGGCAGCCACCGTTTGCCTTACCTGATGACGACCGACTACGATTCCGGAAACAGCCGCTACACCATCGGGCACGATAGCAACAAGCGCTACGAAGACGCCACTGAAAAGTTGATTCAGCAACATCAGTTAAAGCCGGAATTTTTGCTGGCCCGGCGCGGCGATGTGCTCATTTGGCACGCCAACCTCCTGCATGGTGGAGCAGCCATCCAACGGGCCGGCGCCACCCGACGCAGCATGGTTTGCCACTATTTCGCCGAAGGCGTACTTTGTTACCATGAAATGTCGCAACGGCCAGCCATTATTAAAAAACCGGCGACGTCCAACCCCTGAAGCCAATTTGGCGTCAAGCAGATGAACCGTTTATAAAACTTTGAGCCTCCAAAACATATCCAACCAGGCGGGCGTTTACTGCGGAAAATCCTGCCTACCGGCGAAGAATGGCTAATCCTGCCTAACTTTGCGCACTTTTTTTTCATCAACAAGTCCTGGTACCGGCCAGCCCCATTTGCGCCGCCGGGAAAGGCTAATGTTTCAAACACATGAACCGAATTCGACTTTGGGCGCTGTTGTGCTCTTTTGTATGCCTGTTTAGCGGCGCTGCATTTTCTCAAATGAAAGGCTGGGAACTGGGAGGCTGGATTGGCGGCTCCAACTATTTCGGCGATTTAAATACCAATTTTCGCGTCAACCGCGCCCACCTGGCTGCCGGCCTCCATACCCGATACAATTTCAACGATCGCTTGGCCTTCCGGCTGGCTGGCAGCTATGGAACCATCAGCGCCTACGATTCCGATTCGAAAAACATCTACGAGCAACGGCGCAACCTCTCTTTTCGCAGCCACCTGGTGGATGCCGCCATGCTGCTCGAATTTAATTTCATGCCCTACATGCACGGCCACCGCGACTATTACTTTACCCCCTATGTGTTCGCCGGGCCGGCTATTTTCTTTTTCAAACCTCAGGCCGAACTTGACGGCGTATGGTACAACCTCGCTGAACAAGGCACCGAAGGCCAATTTCGCGGCGAGGAATACAACACCACACAAGGCGCGCTCGCCTATGGCCTAGGCTTCAAAGTCGATTTTTCGTACCGATGGAGCCTGGGTGTGGAACTCAGCGCCCGAAAAGTTTTTACCGACTACCTCGACGATGTGAGCGGCGTGTATGTCGACTGGCGCGACATCCGCGCCCTGCGCGGCGATGTAGCGGCGGCTTTGGCCGACCGTTCGGAGGAGCCCAAAATCGGAGAGCCTGGCCGCCAGCGCGGCAATGGCAAAAACAACGACATCTACATGTTCCTCGGCGTAAGCCTGCAGTACTATTTTGGCGAAATCCGCTGTCCGTCGTACAACCGGTAATTTTTTTCTTCTACACTTGGGCGTAATGCGAAAACTCCATAGTCGAGTTTGCCCGGCCCGAACTCAGGGTGCGCAAAGCCGTCACATAACCGACCATCGCGGCCAATGGCGCCTCGGCCTGCACCGCCACAGCATCGCCAAGCCTGGGCGCCTGGCCAAGCACGACACCCCGGCGGCGGCCCAGATCGGCCAGCACAGCGCCTAAAAACTCTGCCGGGGTGGTCACCTCCAAGCGCATCACAGGCTCCAGCAGCACCGGTTCACATTTCGGCGCAGCTGCACGAAAACCGTATTTGGCACAAAGCTCAAAGGCCGGCGGGCGCGATGCGCTGGGGAGCATCAGCCCATCCAGCACGCGCACTTTCATCGAGTCCAGGCTGTTTCCCGCCAAAACGCCCCCGTGCATCATGGAGGCGAAGGCAGCCGCTACCAAAGCTTCATTTTTAGGGTCGATTGCTTTGGCAGGCACAGCCCATTCGAATTGAAGTTTGGTTTTTCCACTTTTATACGCCTCGCTGAGGAGAAACTCCGGGTCGGCCGGTCCGATCTCGAATTCCATTTCGGCAAACAAATGCGTCGGCCCCACTGTGCGCTCGAGGCGCTCGCGGTGCCGCACCGTTTGCGTCAGCGCCTCTTTGTAATTCACCTGAGGGATGCCCCGGTTGACAGCCACCTTAAACTCCCGCAGCAAGCGGTCGAGCAATATTTCCAGGTGCAATTCGCCCATGCCGCGCACGATAGTCTGGTTGGTTTCTGCGTCGAAATACACCTGAAAAGTTGGGTCTTCTTCCTCCAGTTTGGCCAGAGCTTCGGGCAAACAGTCGAGGTCCTGTTGCGTTTTTGGCTCGATGGCCAGCCCGAGCACTGGTTCCGGAAAAACGATTTCCTCCAGAACGATAGGGTATTCCAGGGCGCAGAGCGTATCGCCGGTCCGGACAGTGCCCAAACCAGCCACAGCGGCAATATCGCCGGCTTCCGCCTGCTGAATTACGTTTTGTTTGTTGGCATGCATTTGAAACAGGCGGGTAATGCGCTCCCGCTTGCCCGTGCGCGCATTCCAAACCACCTCGCCCGAACCGATGCGGCCGGAGTACACCCGTAAAAAACAGAGCCGGCCGATAAATGGGTCGGCGGCAATTTTAAAAACCAGGGCGCAAAACGGGTCGGCCGGATTGGGCTGGCGGCGCAGCAATTCGCCCGTTTTGGGATGTTTGCCTTCCACCGCACCGAGGTCGGCCGGAGCGGGCAAATAGGCGCAAACAGCATCCAAACAAGCCTGTACGCCTTTGTTTTTGTAAGCAGAACCGCAAAGCACCGGAACCAGGCCGCCGGAGCAAACGGCTTTGCGCAACACCGGGTGGATCGCCTCGGGGCGAAGTGTTTCGGGTGCCTGAAGGAAGTTATCCAAAAAAACTTCGTCGAACACAGCCAACTCTTCCAGCAGTCGTTGGCGATGAATATGCGCTTGGGCCTGCATCTCCGCCGGTATTTTTTGCACGGAAAACGTAGCGCCCTGGTCGCCGGTATCCTCCCAAATACAGGCTTCCATAGTTACCAGATCGATGATACCGAAAAAACCTTCCTCCTCCCCTAGCGGGATTTGCACCGCCACGGCATTGGCGCCGAGTTTGGCGCGAATGTCCTGCACTACGGCCAAAAAGTCGGCGCCCGGGCGGTCCATTTTATTTACAAAGGCCAGGCGCGGCACCCGATAGTTGTCGGCCAGGCGCCAGTTCGTTTCCGACTGCGGCTCCACGCCCTCTACCGCCGAAAACAGAAACACCAGGCCGTCGAGCACGCGGAGCGAGCGGTTGACTTCCGCCGTGAAGTCGACGTGGCCGGGGGTGTCAATAATGTTCAGATCGAAGTGCTCGCCGTTAAAATTCCAGCTGCACCTGGTGCAGGCGGCGGTGATGGTGATACCGCGCTCGCGCTCCTGCTCCATCCAATCGGTCACCGTATTACCGGTGTGTACCTCGCCTATGCGGTGGGTAACACCGCTGTAAAACAGCATGCGTTCGGTCATGGTAGTTTTACCGGCGTCGATGTGGGCGGCAATGCCGATGTTGCGGGTACGGTGGAGTTTTTTTTCCATTCGTTAGGGCGAAAGCGCAGTATTTGCCAAAGGTAAGGCATAGCGCCGGAAAGCAGTTTTCAGACTTTCCAGGGTAGTTCGCTAAGGAACGATCCAATAATAAGATCGGGAACTTATGATTTGATCGTTCCTAAAGGTCAGAGGTTTTAAAAAAAATCCCGCTCCCCAAAAAACGGGAAGCGGGATTTGTATGTGTGTGTATTGCCAGCTCAAGCGCCGGCATTTTTCCTGAAATAAAACCCTAGGCTTTCACTGTGCCGCGGGCCTTTTCAATCACCGCTTTAGCGATATTTTCCGGTGCTGCGGCATAGTGCGAAAACTCCATGGTCGACGAAGCGCGGCCGGAGGTGAGCGTACGCAGGGCCGTCACATAGCCGAACATTTCGGCGAGCGGCACCTCTGCCTGAATGGCGATAGCGCCGCCCGGGCGGCTGTCCTGGCCTTTCGGCATACCGCGGCGGCGGTTGAGGTCGCCGATAACCGGGCCAACGTATTCGTCGGGCGTGATCACTTCGAGTTTCATAATCGGCTCCATGATCTGCGGGTTGCAACGCGGGGCTGCGGCGCGGAAGCCGTCTTTGGCGCAAAGTTCGAAGTCGATCGGCTTGGAGTCGACGGCGTGCATCGAGCCGTCGAACACGCGCACCTTCATCGAATCGATGCCGTATCCGGCCAGAATACCGTTGCTCATCATCTGGGTAAAACCGTCGTTGATGGGCTTCATGTAGTTTTTGTCGATGGCGCCGCCGACGATGCCCCAAACAAACTGCAGTTTTTTCTTACCGCTCTTGAACTCGTCGCTTTCGAGGAATTCCTGGTCGGCCGGGCCGATTTCAAATTCCATGTCGGCAAACAAACCGGAACCGCCGGTTTGTTTTTTCAGGCGTTCGCGGTGGGAGAACGTTTTGGTCAGCGCCTCTTTGTAGTTCACCTGGGGGGCGCCCTGGTTGCATTCCACTTTAAACTCGCGGCGCAGGCGGTCGACAATGATCTCCAGGTGCAATTCGCCCATGCCGGAGATAACCGTTTGGTTGGTGTCTTCGTCGAAGCGCACGCGGAAGGTCGGGTCTTCCTCTGCGAGTTTGTTGAGGGCCATGCCCAGTTTATCCAGGTCTTTTTGCGTTTTCGGCTCGATAGCCAAGCCGATTACCGGCTCGGGGAAAACCATGCTTTCCAGCACGATCGGATGGCTGAGGTCGCAAAGCGTGTCGCCGGTACGGATATCTTTGAACCCTACGGCAGCGGCAATATCGCCAGCTTCCACCCCTTCGATCGGGTTTTGCTTGTTGGCGTGCATTTGATAGAGGCGGCTGATGCGCTCTTTTTCACCCGTCCGGGTGTTCAGTACGTACGAGCCGGCATCCAACTTGCCCGAGTAGGCGCGGATGAAGCACAAGCGGCCCACAAAGGGGTCGGTGGCAATTTTGAACGCCAGGGCGCAAAAGGGATCGCTCACCGAAGGTTTGCGGGTGACTTCTTCTTCCGTTTTCGGGTTCGTGCCTTTCACCGCATCGATATCGACCGGCGAAGGCAAGTAGTAGCACACGGCGTCGAGGCAAGCCTGCACGCCTTTGTTTTTATAGGCAGAACCGCACATGACCGGGGTCATTTTCATGTCGCATACAGCGGCGCGAATAGCCTTGCGCATTTCCTCGACGGTGATGGAATTCGGATCGTCAAAGAATTTTTCCATGAGGGTATCGTCGTAAGTGGCGATCTCCTCGATGAGTTGTTGGCGGTATTCCATGACGGTATCCTGAAGGTCGGCCGGAATCGGCACCACCTGGTAGGTCATACCTTGGTCCTGCTCGTTCCAGATAATAGCCTGGCCCGACACCAGATCGACCACGCCCTTGAAGCTGTCTTCGGCGCCAATGGGCACTTGCAGGGGGATGGCATTGGAACCCAGTTTTTCCTTCATGTCTTTGACTACGTTGAAGAAATCGGCGCCGGTGCGGTCCATTTTATTGACAAAACCGATACGGGGCACCCGGTAGTTGTCGGCCAGGCGCCAGTTGGTTTCCGACTGCGGCTCAACGCCGTCTACAGCGGAAAACAGGAATACCAGGCCGTCGAGCACGCGGAGCGAGCGGTTGACCTCCACGGTAAAATCCACGTGGCCGGGGGTATCGATGATATTGAAATCGAACTGTTGTTCATCCACCTTCCAGACGCATTTGGTTGCTGCGGAAGTGATGGTAATGCCGCGTTCTTGTTCCTGCTCCATCCAGTCCATGGTAGCAGCGCCTTCGTGCACCTCGCCAATTTTGTGCGTCACACCAGTGTAGTATAAAATACGCTCGGTAGTTGTTGTTTTGCCGGCGTCGATGTGGGCGGCAATACCAATGTTTCGGGTGAACCGGAGGTCCTTTGCCATTGCAATGAGAGATTGAGTGATTGAGTGATTGAGTGATTGTTTGTCCGCTGAAGCGGATGGAAGGAATTTCGGAGAAGATGCAGCGCGCCAAGGTTAATTTTTAATAAAATTTTCCCGGCGTGTAAAAAACATCGTACTGCCTGATTGAAAATTTGGACAAACGCAATTTTGCTTTTAAAATGTTCGGAAATACAAAATAAGGAGCGCTCAAATTTGCAGCCTTTAAACAGCAAAACCGTCGAAAAAGTCGGGCTGATGCGAGTAGCGGGCGCCGGACTTTTTCAACGGTAGGCTGGAAGTACGGTATAGCGCTTAGCCGCGGCCGCGTTGGCGGTAGTGGGCGAATGCGCGGTTGGACTCTGCCATTTTGTGCGTGTCTTCGCGTTTTTTCACCGCGTTGCCTTCGCCCTTGCTGGCGGCTACCACTTCGGCGGCCAGTTTTTCAGCCATTCCTTTACCTGCACGGGCGCGGGAATATTTAATCAGCCATTTGATGCCGATCGAAATTTTGCGGTTGGGCGGCAATTCGGTGGGAATTTGGAACGTGGCGCCACCGATACGGCGGCTGCGCACTTCCACTTGGGGCATGACGTTGTTCAGAGCCTTTTTCCAGACTTGCAACTCGTCCTCGTTGGTGCGTTCTTTCACGATATCTAAAGCATCGTAAAAGATACTGAACGCAACGCTCTTCTTGCCCTCCCACATCATGTGGTTAACGAAACGCGTGACCATCGTGTCGTTATACCGCGGATCGGGAGCCAATACTCGAGGTTTCGGTTTGTGTTTACGCATAATTTATTTGAAATGTGGTCAATGTGTTGAAGGTGGTCAATGTGGTCAATTTCGAATGTGCTGTGGCAACATTAACCACATTGACCACATTAAACACATTGACCACATTAAAAATTAGCTCTTCGGGCGCTTCGTGCCGTAGCGGCTGCGGCTCTGCTTGCGGTTGTTCACGCCGGCAGTGTCGAGCGCGCCGCGCACGATCGTATAACGTACGCCAGGCAGGTCTTTTACACGACCACCGCGCACCAGTACGATGGAGTGTTCCTGCAGGTTGTGGCCCTCGCCGGGGATGTAGGCGATCACTTCGATGCCGTTGGTCATCCGCACTTTTGCCACTTTGCGCAAAGCGGAGTTCGGTTTTTTCGGAGTGGTCGTGTACACGCGGGTGCACACCCCCCGACGTTGCGGGCAGGAGTTCAGCGCGCGACTTTTACTTTTGTATTCCACTTTTTCGCGGCTCTTGCGCACCAGTTGATTAATGGTCGGCATACCTTGTTTTTACGCTATTTTTTTATAACTTATTCAAAATCAGTTTGAAAATGGCACAATGACTATGCCCCCTTTCAAAAGCGAACGCAAAGATACTTTTCGAACGGGTAATTTTCCAAACCGGATTCTCTTTTTGTAAAATTTATCTTGTTCATTTGCAAGGCAAACTTTTCCGGAACTCGCTTATTCTCAATCAGACATGGAAGCCAAAATCACAGCGTTGGGCACCTACGTGCCAGAGCGCATCGTCGACAACCACTATTTCGAATCGATCATTGAAACCAACGACGAGTGGATCATCAGCCGCACCGGCATCCGCACCCGGCATTTTTCCGGCGAAAACGAGTTTACCAGCCACCTCTGCATTGGCGCCGCCAAAAACCTCGTTGAGGAAAACAATGTCACGCTCGACGACGTGGATTTTATCCTCGTCGCCACGGTAACTCCCGACCAAACCATGCCCAGCGTGGCCTCCCAGGTGCAGGACAAACTTGGGCTGCGCCATGCCGGCGCCATTGATATCTCAGCGGCTTGTGCGGGGTTTGCCTACGGCATCGTGCTGGCAAAAGGTTTGATCGCAGCAGGCACACACCGGAAAATCTTGGTGTTTGGCGCCGAAACGCTCACCAAGTTTACCAATTTTGAAGACCGGACGTCCTGCATCCTTTTTGGCGACGGCGCCGGCGTGGTACTGGTGGAAGCAGCCGAAAAAGGCAATATTCTGGGCGCTGTCACGGGGAGCCAAGGCGATGGTGGCAAGGACTTATACCTGAGTAACGCCCGCAAACAGATCAACGGCGTAGATGTGATCACCGACAACAAAATCCACCAAAACGGCCGGGCGGTATTCAGATGGGCCGTCACCACCGTGTCGGAGCAAATGCCCAAACTTGCCGGGCGCGCCGGCCTCCGCCTCGATCAAATCGACTGGTTTATCCCACACAGCGCCAACCTGCGCATTATCGAGGCCCTGTGCAACCAATCGGGGTTTCCACTGGAAAAAACACTGGAAAGCATCACGCTGTACGCCAACACTTCCTCCGCCTCCATCCCCCTGGCCTTGCACCGCGGTTTGCGGGCGGGCAAGGTGAAAAAAGGCGACCGGCTGATGATGATCGGCTTTGGCGGCGGCCTGGTTTATGCCGGCGTAGTGGTGGAATGGTAGGCAAGCCGGCTCAGCCGCCATTGCCAGATGTGGCCGTCTTCCGGATCATGAATATCTTTTACCCATTCGAAACCCAGTTTGCGCAACACAGCTACCGAGGCGTTATCCTCCGCCAGCGTATGCGCCAAAATGGCGTTGACCGCTTCGGCCCGAAAAGCATGACCGACCAAGGCATGGGCAACCTCGGTGGCCAGGCCTCTGCCCTGATAAGCGGGCGCAATTTCGTAACCCAGCTCAACGGTCCCTTCCGGCGTCGGCACTCCTTTGTACCCGCAGGTTCCGATCAGCCGAAAATCTGCCTGGTGGACCACCAAATAACTCCACCAACCCAACTCATCGGGATGCTCCAGCAAATAGTCGCGCATCCAGGCCATAGCTTCCGGAAAGTGCATCCAGGACTCCGCCATGTCCGCCCCACCGAGTAATCTAGACAAGCTTGCCCAGTCTTCCATAACCATGGCATCAAGCATGGGAAGGTTGGCGGGCACCAACAAAACCTGCCGGGAAAGTATAGCGCTCATGAAGCCTTCAAGGTACGCCGACTCCATTCGCCGGCCAACCGTTTCTTAAAAATTAAGCCTAAAAAACAGCGTAATACCCGCCGTACCCTGCCAGGGTCGTTTTTTGCTTGAACAGGAAAAAAATTTGCAGTTCTGCGTAAAGTTTCGAATTTAGCGCCTGAAAAGTCGGGGCTTGTTGCGTGCCAATCGCCAGCTCCAGACAATCAACCAATCGAGCTAATCCATTCTATTGTATGAACGGCGCCGGCTGCCTTCGAGGCAACCGGCGTTTTTCATTGCCTAAAGGAACGCACCGCACAATTCCGCAAAATTTCCTTTTCTTTTAGAAACTAATTTCCGGCGCAAGCAGTTTTTTGTTCGGAAACGGCCGTTTCTGCGCTCCCTTTTCATTACATCTAATGCCGAATTGCCATGTTGTACAGCCTGTACGCACACTGGAAAGGATCTTATTCCGGCATCCCTGTCCGGATCTGGTTTTTGTCTATGATCAGCCTGGTCAACCGCTGCGGTTCCATGGTGCTGGTTTTTCTGTCGATCTACCTGACCCAACACCTGGGCTTCGGCATCCGCGACACGGGGTATGTGCTGGGCTTTTTCGGCGCCGGCTCATTGGTTGGCGGGTACCTGGGCGGGAAACTGACCGACCGGATCGGCTACTACTCGATCATGTTCTGGAGCCTGGTGCTGAACGGCTTGATGCTCATCATCCTGCTTTTTTTCCAAAATTTCTGGGCGCTTTGCGCGCTGGTTTTTTTGCTTAGCACGATTTCCGACATGTTCCGGCCGGCCAACTCCGTAGCCATAGCCCGCTACAGCACGCCCGAAACCCGCACCCGTTCCATTTCGCTGTACCGCATGTCGATCAACCTGGGCTGGGCGGTAGCGCCTGCCTTGGGCGGCGTTTTGGCCGGTTTGGGTTGGCACTGGCTGTTTGTAGCCGATGGCATTACCTGCATCCTGGCCGCTGGCTTGTTGCGCCTGTATCTGGCGCCCAAACCGGCCGAACCAACTTCCGTTGCCGCCCCGGAAACCAGTCCGCCGCCGCCAAAAGTGTCGCCTTACCGCGATCGCACGTTCATGGCCTTCTTTCTGCTCACTGTCTTGAACGCTATCGTATTCATGCAGTTCGTATGGACGGTTCCGGTATTTTTCAAGGAAGCCTACCATTGGGACGAGCACACCATCGGCCTGGTAGCGGCCATCAACGGCCTGATTGTATTTTTCGTGGAAATGCCGCTGATTTACAAAATTGAAAGCCGGCGAACGCGGCTGCAATTTGTCCGGCTGGGCCTCATCCTGTACGCCAGCGCTTACCTGGCTTTTGTTTTAACCCCTGGCGGGCTGGCTACTGCCCTGGTTTTCATCGTGGCTTTATCGCTGGGCGAAATCCTGGTCATGCCCTTCAGCACCAACTTCGTTTTCGATTACGCCGCCAAAGGCAGCGCAGGCAGTTATATGGGCGCGTATTCCATCGCGTACGCACTGGCCAACATTATCGCACCCCTGCTCGGCACCCAAATCATCGCCCTTTGGGGCTTCGACACCAACTGGCTGATTATCTGCGGCCTGGCAGCGGTGAGTTGGCTGGGATTTTGGCTGCTGGAAAAGCAAGGAGAGCAAGATGAGAAAGTCAAAATGTAAAATGTAAAATTTATAGGGCAAAAGGTATGTCGAAGCGGCCGCAGGCCTGATTGATGTACCTTCTGCCCTATAAATTTTACATTTTACATTTTGACTTTATCACGGTCGTTTGGCAGGAGGCTGGTCCACTGCCTGCAGGTTGGTCCGGAACATTTCCAAATTCGGATCGCCGGCCGCCTCAGCTAATTCCACCGCTTTTTTATAGTTGGCGCGCGCAGCGTCTTTTTTCCCATTGGCCAGCAGCGCTTCGGCATAGCTGTCGTATACATTTGCCGACTTCGGGAACAAACGCGTATTGCACCGGAAAACCAACTCGGCTACTTCCGGCTTGCGGAATTCCAGGAGGTAAGCATAGCCCATGGCATTGATGTCGGCCTCGCCGAATAAGCCGGCGCTCAGGCAGGTTTGAAATTGTTGAAAAACAGCCTCTTCAGAACTACCCCCGGGCAATTTGCCGAGCTGCCCTATAAGCCCGGCGATCAATTTTTGCTGATCATTTTCCAGTTTTTGGCGGTGAACTTGAGCGGCTTCAGTGGCCAGTTCCAGGGCTTTATCGAAGGCGGCGTCGGCCGGAGTAGCCACTTCAGGTTTCACACCTACGCCTTCCCAATTGGTTTTGGTTACCGGGTTGATAGCCCGCCCTGTAGGGATAAACACGCCCAGCTCCGGGTTGACCGGAAACATGCCCCCGGGATTGGCCCCGCCGCCGGTGGTTTCACCCACGATGGTGGCGCGTTTTCGGGTTTGCAGGTTGTAACAAAACTCCTCGGCGCCGGAAAACGTGTAATTGCTCGTGAGCACAAACAAGGGTACATCAGGCATTTTGGGGGCGCCAAGCTCTGCGAGCGTCCAGAAATCCTCGGTATGGTCGCCTTCCCGCCAGTACAAGCTGTTGAGGTGGGTTTTTTCCGAAAAAAAGAAACTGCACAAGTAACGCACCATGGCGGGGTCGCCGCCGCCGTTTTTCCGGAGGTCGACAATGAGGGCATCACAGCCGGCAAGCAAGCCCATGTAGCGGTCGGCCACCGGAATACCGCGTTGAGCGTTGGCAAACCCACGCAGGTCGAGGTAACCGATGTTGCCTTCCAGGCGCTTCGCCTCCCGAAACCCGGCCATCTCGGCTTTCTGGCCGGCCATGCGCAGCAGTTGGTTTTCCAACACCCGCTCCGGAGCGTCAGCGGCGGCGTTGCGGGCGGGCGGCGCCGGACGGATGCGCATGTGCTTGTCGTGGTTGACCAACTGCACCTCGCGGGTGAGCGCCTCGGCAAAGGTTTTCAGGTCGGTACAGGATTCGAAAGCCCCGGCCGCCAGCTGTTGTTTGAGGTGCTCGCCGGTTTGCTGCGCCACATCGGGGAAAACATAGTGCTCGTTGATGAGCTGGCTCAGGCGTTCGATGCTGGTGGTTTTAAAGTCTGCCGTGAGGGGGACGGCTTGGCCCCGGAGTTCAGTTTGCAGGAAAAGCGCCGCCCAAAAAAGCAGCGCGTAGTGCGTGATTGTTTTCATCCGCTAAAAATTTTGTGTTGAAAAATGCGACCACTGGAACAGACCAAAGATCGACGAAACATTTCGTAGAAAAGACAACACCGGGGACAAAACGTTACACTGAGATCAAAAAAATAGCCCAAGAGCTGAGCTCATGGGCTATTTGTCTGTTTATCAGCGGTAAAAAACAGGTGCTACGGCAGCCGCTCGCGGAAATAGCCGTACACCCAGGTACCAGCCACAGCACTGACAATAGCGGTGAGGAAAACCAGGGCGCCGGTGCCCACCAGGGCAAAAAGCGGTCCGGGACAAGCCCCCGTCATCGCCCAGCCCAGGCCAAAGAGCAAGCCGCCGATAACCTGGCCTTTCGTAAAATGTTTGGTGGTAAAAGTGATCGGTTCCCGGTAGAGCGTGCGCGCGTTCAGTTTTTTAATTAAAAATACCGACACCACACCCACGGCCACGGCCGTGCCGATTACGCCGTACATGTGAAACGACTCGAGCCGGAACATTTCCTGAATCCGGTACCAGGAAATCACTTCACCTTTCACCATCGCTATTCCGAAAATGATGCCTACAAGGCTGAATTTCAGGTTGTGCCACCAGGGGTGTTGTACTTCCGACTGGTTGAGGCACATGGTGTCGAGTGAACGGACTTCATAATCGGTGTTTTCAACCGCAGGTTTTTCTATGGTAGAAGCAGCGTTTGCCATGATTGTTCGCTTAGAATGTTAAAGTGCCAGAATGTAGGGGAGGAGCAGATTGGTGGTGATAAAACCGCCGATCATAAAACTGATGGTCGCCACCAACGAGGGCCACTGGAGGTTGGAAAGGCCCATGATAGCGTGCCCCGAGGTGCATCCGCCGGCATACCGGGTGCCGAAGCCTACCAGAAAACCGCCGATGATGAGCAGGATAAAACCGCGGAGCGTCAGCAGGCTGTCCCAGCTGAACAAATCGGCCGGCACGAGGCCATCGATCTGCGTGATGCCGTAGCCTGCCAGGTCGCGATTGAGCTCCGGGTGAATCTGCACTGGGTTCGGATCGGCCAGCGCGGTGGAGGCGATAATAGCCCCAAGGACCAGGCCGCCGACGAAAAAGAAGTTCCAGGACTCTTTTTTCCAGTCGTACTGAAAAAACTTGATGTTGGCCGGCAGGCAGGCAGCGCATACATGCCGCAGGTTGGCTGATAAGCCGAAATGTTTATTTCCCAGCAGCAAAAGCGCCGGCACCGTCAATCCGATAACAATGCCGGCAGCCCACCACGGCCAGGGTTGTGATAAGAGATTCATAAGGATTGGTTTGATTTAATACAATATTGAAACGGTTGATCAGGTCGATAGGGTTGATAGGGTTGATAGAGTTGATAGGGTTGATAGGGTTGATAGAGTTGATAGGGTTG
>CAZVZH010000064.1:0-19384 GCA_964630705.1 uncultured Saprospiraceae bacterium
TTTATTGATCTGGTCACCGATTTCTACTCCATCTTTCCATTGGGCGAAGACCTGGCCTTAATCCTCCGGCACAATATGGCCGAATATCCGGAAATAGAATGCGCCGGAGTGACCGATACGACGGAAAGTTCGATCATTGAATATTGCGAAGAGGACGACTGCGGGTCGGCAGTGGTCGACGTGTTGGTGTTGATAACGGATAGCGCACAGGCATGGATCAATGCGAATTTTGGAGTATTCGGACAGGCTTATTTATATTTTGGTACGAATAGCATCAATGAAGCGCTGTTCTTGAGCGGAGTGCCGAATAAGGTTGTAAGGACACGGTTTATTGCGAATTACTCTCCTTCATTCACTTTGAATAACATCGGTAACGATGTACTCGAGCTAAGGGATGAACAAGAGACCATTGGAAGTTTGAAATACATAAACCGTGCGGATATCGTACTAATGCTCACCCATGTTGAGTACAACTCCGCAGGTGTCGCAAATACCATTGATCCCGCCGCTGCTGCCAAGTACTGCATTGTGGAAGTTCAATATTTATTGGACCCACGCTACACCTTTGCCCATGAGGTAGCACATATTTTTGGATGCGAGCACAATCCGGGTAATTCAAGTGGTATCGAGGAAGCTTGCGCGCATGGTCATTACCTGGATTTGGAGCCGGAACGACCCACAATCATGTCAGTTATCGATCCGGTTGAGCACCCGGCAGGGCGGATACTGCGTTATTCCAACCCGAATGTACTATTCGGAGGCGCGGCTACAGGAATAACCGATAGCCGGGACAATGCGCGAATCATGCGTGCCTCTATTTGTCAAGTAGCCAACAACCTGGTTTCTCCAGAATTATATGTTTCAGTTGCAGGAAGTTCCCTACTGTGTAGCATTGACGGGAATATTTCCAACCACACGTTTTCCGCACAGGTGCTGGCGCCGGCGCCAGGTTTTCCAGGCACACCGCCCTACACCTACGCCTGGTACTGGAGCGCAGATGGCGCCTTTTCGCCAGGAAATTATTGGGGTTCCGGCTCCAGCATCCAAATCAACCAGGTATTGAATTGTCCGCAGTTTTTTCTTCGGGTGGTGGTGACCAGTAGCGACAATGTGATTGCCGTTTCTCGTGCAAAACGTATTAGTACAGCCCTATGCACGAGCTGCGAGGAATCAATCGGTCAGATGGTATTAAATCAAAATCAGGACCTTTTCACCGCACCCCAATGGCGCCTGTCGCCAAACCCTTCAGGCGGAAATATCGTCGTTGATTTTGCTCAACCCTTTGGCGGGCAACTGACTTTCTGGATTTTCGACGCCCAAGGTGCGCTCGCTCGAGTATACCAGGCAGACTCTCCTGAGCGATTAGTTCTTGATACATCAGGGCTTTCAGCAGGTATCTATTTCTTGCAGAGCGCTGACGGGAAGAAGGTTGCTATCCAAAAATTTATCCTACATAAATAAGCTCCGATATGAAACAGACCATTCTTTTTATTAGCTATATTCTGGTTTTTACAACGTGTAAAAAAGAACCTGTGGAGACATTTCAACCAAGTTCGGATACCTACGGATTCATGACTGCTATCAAGCGGGCAGGAAAATCTGGTGCGGGCTGGCAATCTGGAGGAGGAGCGTTTTATGATAAGAATTATTCTGGATTATTTGGAGTTTACGGTACGACCGAAGACGATTTTAGTCAATTGAGAGAGGAGCTAAGTATATTTCAGATTCCGTTACAGCCAGAAAAAGGGATATATCAAATTGAAGAGGGGAAACACCAAAACAATTCGCTTCCAGTTGCAAGTTATGCACGACTAATATCTGACGGAGATGTGCTTGGCGCCTATTACTACGTCAAAAAAAACAGCAACAGCTGGATAGAGGTCTTGGAAATAGACAGTAGTACGAATATCGTCAAAGGACGTTTTGAGGTACATTTCGAAATTGATGCCGGTTATAAAGCCAGTGGCTTCCCCGACGAAGTCCACTTCGACGATGGGTATTTCGAGGTAGAGATTTGGAAGTGAACTGCCTTTGGAATACAAGGCGTTAAAAAACGCGGATGACCGGGAGCGCTATGGAAAAGTAGCGCTCCCGGTTTTTTTCATGTTCCTGGCTGATTTCGCGGGCGCAGCAATTCGCGATGGTAGCAGTCGTAAAACTGCCGCACCTCATAGCTGGGCGGCAGGCTGGGCCAGTCGAGGTAAAAATTTTGCATCGGCAGTGCGGTCGACCACTCGCGCACCCGGATTTCCAGGCGGTATTTTTGCAAGGGCGCCTGCTCGTGCTCGGGTTTGGTTTCGGAAAAATGGCTGAAGTAAATGGGCAAGCCCGTGGCTTTGCTGAGGGCAAAGCGGAGGTGGTGCTGGGCGCCGCCGGCGCTGTCGGGCGCCCAGTCGGCACCGACGAGGGTGCAGGGGATGTTGTCGAACAGGGTATCGCCGAGGGTTTCGTAGGGTGGCATGCCGAGGGTTTTGTCGTGCACGAGGTATTTTTTCACCGGGCCTTCGTGGAGCAGGAGGGGGATAAAAAACAGGTGTTGCAAGCCGCGCAGGGTATACTCGTCGCCGAGGCTGCGGCTGTCGTAGAGCAGGGCCAGGGTATCGTTGCGCAGTTCGTATTTGGTGCGCCCGTCGAACACCAGGCGCGAGCGGTTGGTGAGGCCCGGGTAGCGGGCTTCGAGCTCGACCTCGTAGCGGAAACCCGGGCTGCCGTCGAGTTGTTCGAAGCGGCTGAACGCACAGTCCCCGGTGTAAAAAATAGTGTCTTTGCTGTACGCGTACTGCTCCTGCGCTTCGATCCGGTAGGTACAGTATTCTACTTTTTCGGCGGTTTTTAACATTTGGCGCAGGAGCGGGTGCCCGGTTTGGGCACAGGTAGCGCAGGCTAAAAAAAGGCAGGCAAAAAAGGCGATCGGACGCATCGGCGGCAATTTTTCTATTGTACGTGCTGGCAAACAAATATACGCCGGGTTTCCCGGTAAAAAAGGCCCGGGCTTGGCTGCAGCCCGCCGGGACCGATTGCCGGCGTTTTCAAATTTGTACCTTGGCCTTTTTTAAAAAGGTAGCCCACCTTGCGCCGGGCTGTTTTATTTCAACCGAGCAATTTTTATGGAAATACTCGACTGGATTGTATTATGCCTCGCGCTGTCGGGCGTGGTGCTTTATGGCATGTGGAAAAGCCGGAACATCGATTCCAGTGAAAATTTTCTCGCCGGCAAGCGCGACCTCCCCTGGTGGACGATCGGCCTGAGCGTGATGGCTACCCAGGCTAGCGCCATCACGTTTTTGAGCACTCCGGGGCAAGGCTATTTCGACGGCATGCAGTTCGTGCAGTTTTACTTCGGCATGCCCATCGCCATGATTTTCCTGGTCCTATTTATCCTGCCGGTGTACTACCGCTTGAAAGTAACTACGGCCTACGAATACCTCGAACAGCGATTCGACCTGCGCATGCGCACCCTCACGGCAGGGCTGTTTCTCATCCAGCGCGGAGTAGCGGCGGCTATCAGCATTTATGCGCCCAGTATCATTTTGTGCGCAGTGTTCGGCTGGAACCTGGCGCTGACCAATTTGCTGATGGCCTCGTTCGTGGTATTGTATACCACCTCCGGCGGCAGCGCGGCGGTGAGCCGCACGCAGGAGTTGCAAATGACGATCATGCTCAGCGGTCTGGTGTTGGCATTTGTGCTGGTGTTGAACCAGTTGCCCGAAGGCGTCGGCCTGAGCGAAGCCTGGCAAATTGCCGGCGCTACGGGGAAAACGCAGGCCGTCGACTGGTCGTTCGATTGGGAAGACCGCTACAATATCTGGTCGGGTGTATTGGGCGCCACGTTTTTGTTTCTGTCGTATTTCGGCGCCGACCAAAGTCAGGTGGGGCGCTACCTCTCGGGAAAATCGCTGCGCGAAAGCCGGCTGGGCATGTTGTTCAACGGGTTTATTAAAATTCCCATGCAGTTTCTCGTCTTGTCGGTGGGCGTAATGGTGTATGTTTTTTACCAGTTCAACGCCCCGCCGCTGCATTTCAACCAGGTAAACCAGGCCAAGGTGGAGCAAAGCGCCGAAGCGCCTGCTTTCCGCCGCCTGGAGGCGCAGAACGACAGTTTGTTTTTGAAAAAACAAGCGCTGCTCGACGGGCTGGCCAGCGACTTGCGCCAGGGCGCCGCCGGTGAAGTGCCGGAAACTACCCGCCGGCAACTTCAGGAACTGGATGCCGCCCGCAAAAACCTGCGATCCGAGGCACAGGGCCTGGTGAAAAAAGCTAACCCCCTGGGCGACCCGAACGATAAGGATTTCGTGTTTATCAACTTTATTCTTCAGTACATCCCCACCGGCCTCACCGGCCTCATGCTGGCTATGATCTTTTGCGCCTCCTGGAGCACTACCGCCTCCGAACTGAGCGCTCTGACCGCGACTTCGGTGTCGGATATTTACCGGCGATCGTTGGTGCCGGGCCGCGACGACACACACTACTTCCGCATGTCGCGCTGGTTTACGGTGGGCTGGGGAGTGTTTATTGTGATATTCGCCACCTATGCCGATTTGTTCGACAACCTGATTCAGGCGGTGAACATGATCGGCTCGGTGTTTTACGGCACCATCCTGGGTATTTTTTTTACAGCATTTTTTTTAAAAAACGTGCAGGGGCGGGCCGTTTTCTGGGGCGCGGTCACAGCGCAGAGTATCGTGCTGTATTTGTTCTTTTTTGTGGATAAAGACGCCTATTTGTGGTACAACCCGCTGGGTTGCGGCCTGGTGATGGGCGTAGGTTGGCTGTTGCAACTGTTGACAGGCGGCAAGCGGTAGCGACTAAACTTTTGGAAATTATGATTTCGTTAACGGGCCTTAACGATTTTAGGCCCGGTTTTGGACGTTAGGTAAAACATAAGCGAATTACCTCCGACTGAAGCACCCAACATTTATTCACGTTCACAAAAAACATTTAATCCAAATGTTGATCCTCACATTTCTCCTGCTCGTTCTTTTTGTGTTTGGCAATAAAATGCTCAAAGAAGCCTAAAAAGAACCCGCAGCAAACACCGCGCTTAGCAGCATCTGTTTGTTGCCCCATGTTAAAAACACAAGCGTCGTCTGGTTGGATCCAGGCGACGCTTGTCGTTTTGAGTTTAGCGGGGTAGTTTTTCCAGTAAATCCTGCGCTTGTTTCCGGTAAGTAACTCCGCGGACGGTGTCGGCCAGGTATTTTTCCAGCGCCTGCCGGGCTTGGGAGTAGCGTCGGGCGCCGGTGTTGGCCAGGGCCAGGTAGTAATAGGCTGGCGTTTGGTAAACATTGTTGCGGGCGGCGCTGCGTTCCAGGGGTGCAATAGCCGTCTCGAACTGTTGGCAGCCGACAAGCGACACCCCGTAGTAAAACTGGTAGCCGGGTTCATCGGGAAATTGTTGCACCACGGTTTGCAGAGCCTGGGAGGCGCGCCGGTAGTCGTGCCGGTCGTACAGCGCCAGAGCCGAGCGCACCGCTACGGGGATGGAATCGGAGTCGGAAGCGCCGGCTACTTCGATGACGATTTTGTTGGGAAAATGCTCGAAGTGGTCCATCGCAATTTGTACCGGATTGGGAGGCGGCGTCACGGTTTCCGTTCGGAAGAAAAACCACCAGGCGGCGCAAAACAGCAACAAAGCTGCCGCGGCGAGGGAGAGCAGGCGCAGGCGGGTGGCGTTGTGGCGGCGCAGGCTTGGGGTTTCAGCGCGCAGGCGTTGTTTGAGCGGATGGTGGAGGCCGGCCAGGTTGGCGCTGCGGGCCAGTTGCAGTTGCCAGGAAAACTCGCGGGCCAGGCCGAGGTCGGCAGCCAGGAGTTGCCGTAGTTCCGCCTCGTCTTCCGTGGAGATGGTTCGGGAGAAATACAAGTCCAGTAGTTGTTCGGCTCGGTTGTTCATGAAGACGCGATTTTTTGGATTGGAAGAAGTTTTTTTAGTTGGTCGAGGGCGCGTTTGCGTTGCTGGCGCACGCCAGCGGCTTGGTTTTCGGTGCTGTAGTGCATGACTTCAGCGATTTCCATGCTGCTCATGCCGTACTTGAACGTGAGGGTCAGGATGCTTCGGTTGGGGTCGTTCATTTGGTCGATGTGGGCCCAGATTTGGGCCAGTTGTTCGGCGGTCAGTTTTTCTAGTTCGGCGTCGGGGTCGATCGCGGCTAGGAATTGGAACATGTCGTCGAAGTAGTGTATGCGTTTTTGCTTGCGCCAAAAAGCATGGGCTAAGTTGTCGGCAATGCCTCGGATGTACGAGTACAGGTTGGTGAGCGCGTTGAGCCTGCCAGAATCGATATTTTCCCAGGTGCTGATAACAGAGTCCTGAAAAATATCTTCCCGGTCTTCCAGCCGCAAGGCCGACCAGGCTAAGCGCAGCCAGTGCATCAGCTTACGCTGATACTGGCGGTAGATATCTGTGAACGCACGCTCCAGGTTGCGCTTCAGATGGTCCAGATCATCCCATTCGGATTTCATAGTTGAGTTGCCCAAACGTCTTGGTTTCGAAATCAATATTAGTTGGTTTCACAGGGGCGGGATTAGAGCGTGTTCCAACCGGAATGCCGATTTTTCTCCCTGCGTAAACACGCGCGCAGTAATTTTTTTGAAAAAAATTTTTCGCGTGTCAAGTTTACGAAATTTAGCTTATATGTATTTACATTTACGACTAGGCCAATAAAAATTCCAGTTCATGAAAACTTTTGACCAATTATTTTTGGCGGCAACCCTCTCTTTAGTTGCACCGGTTGCCGCAGGCTCCCAAGCTCCTTGCATTTGTCTCAGTTTTGAAGCACCCCCGAATTGTGGCGCCATTTTGGAAAACGCTCCGGTAGTGAACCCCGGGGGCAACTCCGTGAGCTTTCACCTGGCAGAATTTACAGCAGACCTCCTCCCGCAACCGCCTGGCGACCTGGCGTCTTACTCCGACACCACACCCCGGTATAAAGCTTTTTGGATCATGGGTGATGGCAACTTTTTGTATTCAGCCCTCAACTCCTGGTCCAATGATTTGGGGACGCATTCATCGTCGTACGCTTACAACCTGGCAGATACGTATTCCCCCAAAGTGGTATTGGTGGAGAAAAAAAGCAACACAGACCCGCCGCGGGAACCCAAGCGCCGCTTGGTGATACCCTCGATCAATACGCCAGGGTCGGGTTTGAATCCCCGAATTTCCGGCAATAATTCCATGGATATCTTCAACCACGAGCGCAACCGCCCGGACTATCCCACGGTTTTCGTGTTATCCGCGCGGAAGAGCAATACGATGATCGACAGTTTTTTCTTTTTCTTTAATTGCGCGCACGATTTGGGGGCCAATTCCTTTACCCCCGATTCTATCCACGATGCTGTCAAATTCATGGAAAGCCCCCTGTACCTGAACTTGCCGGGCGCTGGCCCAGCGGTTCAAGACATTTCCAACCTACCCGCCCACTTCAGTCCGATTGCCGCATTTTTACAACAGCGGTTTAAAAATTTTATCAGCATCCCGATCGGGGCGGTTTTGGACAACTCGAAAAATCCGTTTGCGGAGACGCGCGTGTTTCCGGCTTTAAATACGGTTTTCAACCCGGGTTGGCAAAATGGCGCAGGAGCAATTACGCTGCCCTGGGGCCATTACCTGGTGTTAGCCACCGGGCGGGAGCCCGTAGGGAAGGCGCGGCCCGAAGATTTAGAGACTATCGTACAGGCCCGCGGGTATTTCACAACTGCGGATGGGCCCTTGCTTAATGCCGAGCTCCGCCTGAGCGACACTGGTACCCAGGAAATCCAGTACATCCGTGGGATTAGCTCCACAGATGTACAGGTGGTGGCCGCCATTGACCCGAATGGACTTACGGTGCAGGAAATTTGTCCGGCAGGCAGCAACAAATACCAGGTGAACGTGCGCATGGAAGTGTGCAACGAAGGGTACATGGACCAGCCGAGCGTCACTTTTGTGCTCAAGGACGCTTCGGCTTTGTTTAGTAAACCGGAGTTTGGCACAGCGGATCCCAGTTTTTCTGGCGCCGTAAATATGGCTGCTGGCAAGGCTTGGGCGTATAGTTGGCAGGCAGGCCTGCCCGGCATCCCGTTGCCCGACGATACCATCACCGCCCACGTCAACACTTGCAAAGACCTGACGTTTACCACCACCACCAACTGGGAGGGCGTGAAAAAACTGATCGACGGCAAGGGCCTCGAACTCTGCGTACAATTCAGCTATGGGCGCCCATTGTGCCACTTCAACGATCCGATAGCAGCCTCGGAAGTAACGCCGGCCACCGGCTACAAATGCCTGAGCCCCGGTACCGGAGTTTCGTGCACGAAATACTGCTGCCTGGCACTTTACTGGATCGCCTTCGGCATTCTGATTATCCTGATTCTGCTGGTCTGGATCATCCGGCGATTGCAGCGATTAACGTGAAAACTACCGCGCGCGCATTGCTTAAAAACTGATTGTTTCTCCACCTGTTGAACTATGCGTTTTCAACGCCTTGTAACTTTGTTTTTGCTGCTGCTGCTGGGTGGGCAAATTGCCCGGGGGCAAAACACTGACTCCTTGCTGGCGGAAGATTGGGCGCAGTGCTTTCAAACCTTCCGGCAGGCTGAAACTTCACGCGGCGATTCTTTGGCCCTGGAGGCCTTACACGCTGCGTTGCCGCTTTTAAAAAAATCCGATGCCCTGGAGCGCTGGTTGTTCCTTCAACAAGACTTGGCCTTGCTGCTCAGTGGGCGGATGCAGCAACCTATCGTTGCATTGGCTTCTTTAGACAGCGCAGCCGCTGCGCTTCAGCGCTGGCGCCCTCCCCAGACCATCGCCGAAAATACCGAACATTGCTATTTTTACCTGACCAGCGCCCACTTGGCCAAACAGGAAATCGAAGATTTTCTCCGTGCAAAAAACGACCTGGAAATAGCCTACCGGATTTTTCATGACAGCCTGGGCGGTCGCCATAATCCTATTTCACGGTATTTGTATTTCCAGTTGGCGAATGCGCATGTGCGTATGGGCGAATTCGAGAGCGCCCGGATCCTATTTGAAGAAGGCTTGGCCTATAGCCTGCGCAACGACTACCCTCCCACCGCTAAGTACTCCGATCATGGGGATCTTTACCTTACCCAAGGGAAATTCGCACCGGCTTTGGAGATTTTTCGCCAGGGGCTCAAGCGGAAAAACTTACCGGAAAACGACCAGATTTTCAACCAGCTCAGCCTGGCCGAATGCCTGGCTAAAATGGGGAATTATCCGGAAGCTACAAGGATTAACCGGAAACTGGAACAGTATGTTGATCGAATGGATACGAGTAGCGCTAATCTTGGAAAACGGCCGGAATACCGTTGCGGACTTTATGAAAACTACGCCGTCATCGCCTCTGGTAAAAAAGCCTGGCCGGAGGCAATTGCATGGTACCAACGCGCCCGCGATACCATGCTGAATTATGACAGAAGCTCCCGACGCCAAATCGCCTTCTACCAAATAGAAATCGGCAAACTCTTCCTCGAACGCCAACTGCCCGATTCTGCCCTCCTCTCTTTCCACCAGGCGCTGACCACCATCCTCCCCGGCTTTCACGGCTCCATCGATCAGCAGCCCGATACGGCGCTCTACACCGCCGAAAACATCATTTTTAAAGCGCTGGAAGGCAAGGCCCGCAGTTTTGAACTACTCGGCCACCTTGAAAAAGCCCTCGACTGTTACGTGCGCATCCCGGTTGCCGAAGCCAAACTACGCGCCACGCACGACTACGAGTCCTCCACCCTGCGCGCCCTCCAGGACAGCCGCGCCCGCCTCGACCGCGCCGTCGAACTGGCCTGGCGCCTGTCGGACGGCGGCGCCCGGCCCGAATACCGCCACCGCGCCTTTCAACTCATGGAACTGGCCCGCGCCACCATGCTCCTGGGCCAATTGGGGAAAACACAAGCCTTGGCTGCCATGCCCGACTCGCTCAAAGCCCGTGAATATGCCCTGCAAAAAAACATTGCCTGGCAGGAGCGCGAACGCGTGCTGGAACTGGCCAAAGGCGATACTATGGATGCGCGCAGGTATAAATTGCTGGACGACGGCTTATTTGCCTTGAAAACCCAGCTCAAAAACCTTCGGGCCGCTTTCCCAACCCCAGCCCACACCCTGGCGGAAGGCCAGCGCATTGACGCCAGCGAGCTGGCAGGCCTCCTGACAGACAAAACTGCCTTGATAGAGTACCACCTCTGCGATTCCAGTTTGTTCATTTTCAGCGCTTCTGCTGACGGCGCGCTTGCCTGGCGGCGGGAAACCTGGACGGAAAGCCGTGGTGCACAAGCCCGCACGGTAGTGCAGTACGTCACCCACCTGAACGAACAGGCGCCCGAAAAAAAACGCTACCAGGATGCCGCCGCCGCCTTGTTCGATCTGCTGCTCCGCCCCGAACTGGAGCGCCTGGGCGAGGTGGAGGCCCTGGTGCTTATCCCCGACGGAGCCCTCACTTTTTTGCCCTTTGAAATCCTGCTGACGCAAACCGCAGCGCCCGAAACCCCCTTTGCACGTCTGCCTTACCTGGTGCGGCAACAGAGCATTTCATATGCCTTTTCGTCGACCATGCTCCGGTTGCAACACCAGATTAGGGCCGAAAGCACGGGGGCTACCCGGCAATTCGGCGCTTTTATCGCCGGCTACAAACCAGGGAGCCGCGACCCGCACAGCGGGGAAGCCCTGAGCCCGCTCGACGGAATTCGCAACGCCGCGCTGTCCGTAGAAAAAATATTAGGCGGTGGCGCCTCAGCATTTCCGTTTAGTTCCGAATCGAATTTCCGGAAGCAAGCCTCCGAATTTGCCGTTTTGCTGTTGGGCATGCACGGCTTTTCAGAAGATGAACATCCCGAACTGGCTCGCCTGATATGCAGCGACCCGCGTAGCGCCGGGGCTGACAATGACGACAACATCCTGTACGCCAACGAACTGCAATTGCTACGCCTGCACGCCAATCTCGCCGTGTTGTTGGCTTGCGAAACCGGCCGGGGCAAATGGCAACGCGGCGAAGGTGTGTTTAGCCTGGCCCGCGCATTCGCCCTGGCCGGCGTGCCCAGCACCCTGATGAGCTACTGGAAATTGCCCGACCGCAGCGCCCAACCGCTCATGCAGGTGTTTTTTGAAAAAATAAAAGCGGGGCAACGGCAAGACTGCGCCTTGCAGGCCGCCAAACTGGCGTACTTGAACGACCCCGCCAAGTTTGAAGAAGCCCACCCGTTTTTCTGGGCCAATCTGGTCATTACCGGCGATACCGGGGCTGTTTATACCAACCGGCGCCTATACCTCCTCGGCGCCGGCGCCGGAATCCTGTGCTTGCTGCTGGTCTTTTTTTACCGCCAACGACATGGGAGTCCTCCGGCGCAAAAATGGACGACCTATTTTGTCCGGCGGTAGCAAGCCCGGCCATTCCCGCGCTTGCAGGGCAAAACACAGCGACCAATTCGCTCGTTTGTTAAAAATATCGCCGGGCTGAGGTTACCGCCTCGGGTACCTTTGCACCAAGTAACTGCCCCTGCGATCAAATACCTTTTAATTGCGCTGTTGCAAATGCTCTGCTGCCGCCTTTTTTATCATCCCTTGGTTATGCAATTAGCTTCCGCTTGTCTCCCAAATGACGCTTTCCAGCGTCTGCTCCGCAGTGCCGCCCTGATTTTGATAACGGCCGCCCCGCTTTTTTCTCAACAATTCAATACCGCCGAAACAACCTTGCCCAAAGCCCGAAGCGCCTACGACGACGCCCGCCGCTTCCTGCAGCAAGGCGACGCCCCCCGGGCTTTGCGCGCCCTCGACGAGGCCCTGCGCCTCGACTCCACCTTTATCGAAGCCCGCCTGGTTTGGGCCGAAACGCATTTCGACAACGGCCACTGGGATATCGCCGAATCGGGCTTTGAATCGGTGCTCCGGCTCAACCCCAACTTTCACCCTTCTGTACCGTTCAACCTCGCTCTGGCCGAATGGCGTCAAGACAAATTCGAGGAGGCCCACGCCCACGTGAACGCCTTTTTGCAAACCGGTATTAAAAATGCCGACCTGCTGTACAAAGCCCAACGCCTGGCCGAAAACTGTCTGTTTGCCGCGCAGGCGGTCAAAAATCCGGTGCCCTACGACCCCAAGCCCGTCGGCGCCGGCGTCAACTCGGCTTCCGACGAATACCTGCCCGCGCTTACGGCCGACGGAAGCACTATGATTTTCACCCGCCGCGACGGATACGACGAAAATTTTTACCTCAGCATCCGCCAGCCCGACGGATCCTGGGGCAAGGCCGAATACCTCGAAGGCGTCAATACGTTTCAAAATGAAGGCGCCCAGGCGGTGAGCGCCGACGGCGCCTGGCTGGTGTTTACCGCCTGCAACCGACGGGGCGACGGCTCGCAGGGCAGCTGCGACCTCTACTGGTCGCAACAAAAAGACGGCGACTGGTCGAAGCCCGTGCCCTTCAGCAATGCCATTAACTCGGCCGACTGGGATGCCCAACCGAGCATCAGCCCCGACGGCAAAACTATATTTTTCAGCTCGACCCGGCCGGGTGGGCAAGGGGGTAAAGATTTGTGGTGCACCACCCGCCAAGCGAACGGCCGCTGGACGGAACCCGCCAATCTGGGCCCGGCCATCAACAGCCGCGGCGATGAACAAACCCCGTTTATCCACCCCGACGGCCAAACCCTTTACTTCACGTCCAACGGCCTGCCGGGCATGGGTGAAAACGACCTGTATTTCGTACGCCGCCAAACCGATGGCGCCTGGGGTCAGCCGCAAAACCTGGGCTACCCCATCAACACGCGCAACGACGAAGGCACACTCACTGTCAGCCTCGATGGCCAAACCGCCTATTTCGCGGCCAACCCTCCTGGCAGCACTGGCGGCATCGACATCTACCAGTTCGACCTGCCGGCCCATGCCCGCCCGCAGCCGGTCACTTACGCCAAAGCCCGGGTGACCGATGCCAGCACCGGCTACCCGCTGGTGGCGCGGGTGGAGTTTACCGACTTAAAAACTGGGCAGAGTTTTGTGTCGGCGCGTACCAAAGCCGACGGCTCTTTTCTGGTGTGCTTGCCGGCCGGAGCCGACTATGCGCTCAATGTTTCCAAGGAAAAATACCTGTTTCACTCCGAAAATTTCAACTTGTTGCAAACGGCCTCTTTCGAAGAACCTTTCTTGCTCGACATCGCCTTGCAGCCAATTCTCGACGGCGACGAAGCAGCGGCCCGCCCGGCGCCTTCCAAACCGGTAGTGCTGCGCAATGTATTTTTTGAAACAGGTTCGGCGGCGCTGCTGCCGGCATCCACCACCGAACTTAACCGCCTCGTCGAACTGTTGCGCGAAACGCCCAACCTGCGCATTCGCATCCACGGCCACACCGATAATGTAGGCAACGATGCCAGCAACCAAACGCTTTCGGAAAACCGGGCAAAATCGGTGTTCGACTACCTGGTCCAACAAGGCATCGCCAGCGAACGCCTTCGCTTTGCCGGCTTCGGCGAATCCCAACCCATCGATACCAACGATTCGGCCGAAGGCCGCGCCCGCAACCGGCGGACGGAATTTGTGGTGTTTTAGGGTCATTAAATGTCGTTGGGAAGAGTAATGAAAAGAGGTCATTTTTCGATTGAAAAATGACCTCTTAAAGTGTCTGCAATGACCTGAGTGACCCCAAAAAACCACTAAGCAACGTTTCAGCAATAACTTTCCGGTTTGGCGGTATCTTTTGAGCGCGGCGGCGTTGCTAAGCGTGTGTTTGGAAATTTCTCGCTGGACCCAAAAACGGTCTAAGGCTGGTCAAACATCCCGTAGTACAGTTTCAGTGTTTCGTTGGTTTCTTTTTCCTTGATCTCGGCTAACAAGGCAGTAAGTTCTTGCACTTTGGCGGCATTGGCCGATCCGGCGTAAAACGTGCGCAAGTCGGCGATGGCTTTAGTGTTACTGAACCGGCGCCAGAGGCTGGCTTTGGTGTCGAACGAAACGGCTTTGAAGCGCTCGACGGACTGTTCCAAAACAGCAGTGTTACCCATTCCGGTCAAAAACTGGGTGTATAAGTCGTAAAAACGGAACGCGCCCATGTTGTCAATTTTTTCGGCGCGTTGAACAAACCACGACAAATTATCGGCGCTGGGCTGGGTGGCGTACAATTCAGCGATAGCGAGTACCATGCCGTCGTTGTCGTCGCCTTCCAGTTCTTTAGCGGCGGCGAGGGCAGCAGCCTGTTCGGTTTTGCTGAGCGCTTCGAGGGCTGCGCCGAGCACGCTGTAGGCTTGGTCGGGCTGGATGGCTTGGGTGAAAATAGGCGTGTACTGAATGTCTTCCGTTTGGCCGAGCAGGCTGATAGCAACCGCGCGCACACTAGGCTCGGGTTCGTTTTTAGCCATTTCCACGACAGCAGCCAGCACCTCAGGCTGCGTAATATCGGCATGGTTGACCGCCTCCAGGCGTATCGACCAGTGTTTGTCGCGCAGGGCTTCCCGGAGCACGGCTTCCGACAGGTCGGAAGGGTTGTTTTTCATGTACTCCACCGCTTCCCAGCGGTCTTGAAAAAGGGGCGCGTGGCGGTACATAAACGCCCATTCTGCGTCGGAGTGGCCGTCGTCTTTGACGGCGAGCAGCGCTTTTTCGGCGTCGACATTGACCAAAGCGGGTTGGCTGGGCGCGTCGAACCGGAAGGTTTGGCTGCGCTTGGTCATGCGGATATTTTCCCGGCGGGCCTTGCCGCTGGCGTCGTAGATATCGACTTGCAGGGGTAGATCGAAAATGTTGGGCACATCGTCTCCAGCCGCTTGCTGCTGGGTGATGGTGACGACGGCTTGGCTGGCAACGGCATCCCAATCGTAGCGGATTTCGAGGTTGGGGTGACCGGCTTTGAAAAACCACTGGTTGAAAAACCAGTTGAGGTCTTGTCCTGACACATCTTCGAAAGCCAGGCGGAGTTCGTGGGCTTCGACGTCGGAGTATTCGTTTTGCTTCAAGTAGCGGTTGAGGCCGGCGAAAAAAGCGTCGTCGCCCAAATAGCTGCGCAGCATATGCAGAACAGCGCCGCCTTTGTTGTAGGAGTGCGCATCGAACATCGACTCCCGGCTTTGGTAGCCGAAGTGAATGAGCGGTTTGCCGCCGTCGAGGGCCGAGTAAATGTAGCCCTGGCGCTCGGTGAGCGCGTGGTAGTCGGCTTGTTCGCGGCCATATTTGTGTTCGAACCAGAGGTATTCGGAGTAGTTGGCGAAACCTTCATTGAGCGTAATGTTCGCCCAGCTTTCGGTAGTGACCAAATCGCCGAACCAGTGGTGAAACAGCTCGTGGGCCACGATTTTTTCATTGAGCCAGTGGTTTTCGAGCAGGGCGCGTTTGTTCATTTGCACAAAATCGCCAAAGATCGTTGCAGAGGTGTTTTCCATGGCGCCGCTCACGTAGTCGCGCACCACTACCTGGGCGTATTTGGGCCAGGGGTAGGGGTAATCGAGCCGGTTGGAAAAAAACTCGAGCATTTCGGTGGTGTAGGGGTAAATATCGCGGGCGTAGGCGGCGTATTCCGGCTCGACGTAGTAGTCGACCGGTATGCCGCGCCATTTGTCGCTCACCACAGCAAACTCGCCAATGGCCATCATGAACAGGTAAGGCGCATGCGGTTTGTCCATTTTCCAGTAGTCGGTGCGGGTGCCGTCGGCGTTCTTTTTAGACGATACCAACAGGCCGTTGGAAAGGGTTTTGAATTTGTCTTCCACGGTGAGGTACATTTCCTGGGTGCAGCGCTCGTTGGGTTTGTCGATGGTAGGAAACCAGAAGGAGTTGCTCTCCGTTTCGCCCTGCGTCCAGATTTGGCGGGGTTTGCCCGCTTCGGAGCCGTCGGGGTTGATGAAATACAGCCCTTTGTCGCTTTGAATGGCCGCGCTGCCGCCATACGATTCGCGCTCTTCGGGTTTGGCGGTGTAGCGGATCACTACTTTGAACTGTTCTTTACGCGTGTAGGTTTTCCCCAGGTAAATCACCAGTTTTTCATTGTCGTAGTCGTATTTCAACGGCGCATTTGAGCCCTCGAGCTGCACAGCGTGGATGTCAAAATTTTTGGCGTCGAGGGTGAGTTGATTGGTGGGATAAAACCAGGGGCGCAGCGTGAGGGTAGCGGTGCCCATGGCGCGTTTTTTTGCCCAGTCGAACGACAATTCGAGTTTGGTGTGGATCAGGTCGTGCTCGAAGGTGTGCGAAGGATTGTAGGGCGGCAAGGTGTCCGGAACAGCTACAATCGGGGGCTGCACCTGCACCTCATCCATCAATACGTATTCATCCGCATCTTCTTCGATAGCGTTTTCATCGCCCATCAGCGGCTTGCCGATGCTGTCCCACTCCATCGATTCGGCAGGAGGCTCGGGGCTGCGGCTGGCTGCCGTTTTATCGGCCGTTTTTGGGGTACAAGCGGATAGGTAAAACAAGGCGATCCATAGCGCCAGAGGCATCAGGTTTTTCACGTGATTCAGAAATTTGGACATAGAGAAGTGAATTTTAAAAAAGGCAGGCAAAATAAGCGGCTTTTTATCGACTTTTCGCGGCCTTTCGCTCAAGGAAGGCATTTCAACAGCCAGCAACGCAAAACAAACGTCCATGGAACAAAAAACGTACATCGATCAAATTTACCAACTGGTCTTCCAATTCGGGCCCAAGATCCTGGCTGCCCTGGCCCTGGGCGTCGTCGGCTTGTGGGTTGTCGGGCGGCTCACCCGTTCGTTCAATACCGTACTGCAACGCCGGAAAGTCGATGATAGCCTCCGTCCTTTCCTGCTGTCATTGGTCGATGTGGCGCTCAAGGTTACCCTGCTCCTGATGGTCGCTTCCCAGGTGGGCATCGAAACAACCTCGTTCATCGCCATTTTTTCAGCCATCGCTTTTGCTGTCGGACTGGCCTTGCAAGGCAGCCTAGGCAACTTCGCCAGCGGCGTGCTCATCCTGTTGTTCCGGCCTTACCGTGTTGGCGACCTGCTGACGGTAGACGAGCTGACCGGTTACGTCACCGAAATCCAGATTTTCAATACCATCCTGACCACCGAGCACGGAAAAAAAGTAATTATCCCCAATGGGAAAATCACAGACGGACCGATCGAAAACATCCAAATGGGCGCAGAAGTACAGGTGGAAATCAGCGTGCTCATCGACAGCAACACTCCGCTGCCGCTCATCCGCGACGCCGCCGAAGAAGCCGCCGGCCGCTGCCCCTGGTTAGCGCCCGGCCGCGCGCCGGAAGTCGTCATTTCGGGCCTCAGCCGCGACGATATGAAAGCCGATATCGCCTGGTGGACGCTCGGCGAACACTACCTACAAACCCTCGATTTTATCTACGAAGCCCTGCGCGAAGCCTTCGCCGCCCGGGGGATTCATATGGCTAAAGAACGCCGGCGCGAGTCGATGGGCTGAAATCTGTTTTAAACATGAGCCATCCCGAATTTTTCGGACAAAATTCGGGATGGCTCATGTTCTGAAGTAAGAAAACCCTACTGCCGTACAAACCGCAGTACCTGCCGCTCACCCACTTCCGAGCGGAGTTCCAGGAAATACAAACCCGGCGCCAGCACAGCCGGAAGCGGTACCGCTAGTGTGCCCGGCGCTATGTTCCAGACCTGTTCCTGCACCAGCTGGCCGCGGCTGTCGAGCAAACGCAGGCGGAGCGCCTGCGCGTCCCAATCGCCCAAATCGGCAAACAACTCGCCGCTGGTCGGGTTCGGGAATACCCGGGCTGGTGCGCTCCAGCCGCTGCTGCGTTCGGACACCCCCGGATCGTCGAACGGCTCCGTGCCCACCGGGCAGTAAAAGGTGTTCAAATACGCTTCGTAGTACGACTGCACCAACACTTTGGCGATGCAGTGGATGTACACCGGACTGCTCTGCGGCGGCAGGGTGAACGCGAATACATCGCTGGCGCCGCCGGCAAGTCCATTGGTTTTCGGCGCAAACCGGATCGAGTAAAAGGGCGAAAAGTTCGGGTTGCGCACGGCGTATTCGCGGCCTGAGGGGCTGATGTACACGCTGTTGGCCGGTGGGCGGACGGCGGTGACGCCCGGCGGCAACTCAAAGGCTACATAAGCCATTTCCTGGCTGCAATTGTTCGTCACCCGGATGCGGTAGGTTTTATCGCCGGCCTGGTTGCGGGTAATGCTCAGCAACTCATATTTGAGGCAGCCGATCACTTTGATGTCGCAAGGTCCTGTTTCGGTCACCTGCACATTGAAGCAGCAGGACGCCGATTGGCCGCAGCTGTCGCGGGCCGTAAAACAAATTTGCGTAAGGCCCACCGGGAAAACGCTGCCGGAGGCCAGGCCCGCAGTTTGTTGAACGGTTATACCCGGACACACGCAATCGGTTCCGGCAGTAGCCGGGTTGAATACGACTACGGTGGGGGTATTGCCGGTGGGCGTCACCTCGATATTGCCCGGGCAGTTGATCTGCACGGTCGAGGGAGCAGGCGTTTGAAATTTCAGCGTATAGGTTACAAGGGTGTCGCAACCCGTCGCGGCGGGCACCGTATCGATCACCTGGCCCGGAGCCGTATAGGGCAGGCCGCCGACAAACACTGTTTCCCCCGGGCAAAACAGCAAGGTTTCCGCCCGCGTAGGTTGCGGTAAAATTGAAATGGTATACGTCACCAAAGTATCGCAACCACCGCCCGTACCGGCCACCGTGTCGACTACCGTGCCCGCCGTGTTGTACGTTTGCCCGCCGATCACAATCGATTCGCCCGGACAAAGCGCCGCCGTTTCCGCCCGCGTAGGTTGCGGTAAAATTGAAATGGCGTAGGTCACCAAGGTATCGCAACCACCGCCCGTGCCGGCCACCGTGTCGACTACCGTGCCCGCCGTGTTGTACGTTTGCCCGCCGATCACAATCGACTCGCCCGGACAAAGCGCTACCGATTCGGCGCGCGTGGGCTGCGGCAAAAGGGAAACTGTGTAGGTCACCAGGGTGTCGCAACCGCCGCCCATGCCGGCTACGGTGTCGACCACTGTGCCTGCACTGTTGTACGTTTGTCCGCCGATCACAATCGACTCGCCTGGGCAAAGCGCTACCGATTCGGCCCGGGTGGGCAGCGGCAGCATTTGCAAAGTATACGTAATCAGGGTATCGCAACCGGCCCCTTGGCCAGGCAGGGTATCCAGTACCGTACCCGACTCCGTGTAGGCTTGTCCGCCGATCAGAATGGTGTCGCCGGCGCAGAAAATGATCGTGTCTTCCAGGGTTGGCAAGGGCAGGATCAGCACGCGAATCGTGCGCAGCGTGTCGCAGTCGCCGCCCTGGCCAGGGAACAGGTCGATCAGAATCGTATCCGAGTTATAGCTGAGCCCTTCTATTTCGATGGAATCGCCGGGGCACAAGCCAAATTCCTGAAAGATGTTCACCAGCGGCCGCACGCCCACCAGCACCGAATCGACCGCTGTGGCGCCGCAA
>CAZVZH010000064.1:19484-21927 GCA_964630705.1 uncultured Saprospiraceae bacterium
GTTCACCAGCGGCCGCACGCCCACCAGCACCGAATCGACCGCTGTGGCGCCGCAAGCGTCGGTCACCGTCACGGTGAACACCGTTGGGTCGGAAAGGGCGATCAGAATGGTATCGGTTGTTTCGCCCGTGCTCCAGGCATAGCTGAACGGCGCCAGGCCGGTAACTGCCGGGCTAAGCGCCGTGGGCGCCCCGTCGCACACCTCCACCAGTTCGGGCAGGTCCACTTCGAGCGGCGGCCGGTCGTCGAGCCAAATCGTAATTTCCGACATCGTGCAGGAGCAGGATTCGTCGAGCAGCAAAATGATGCTCTCCGGGCCTTCCGTCTGGGTATCGGCAAACACCGTCACCGGCACCCACAGCTCGCTCTGCCCGGCCGGAATGACCACCGGGCTGCTCAAGGGCGCATAGTCGACCCCTGGGGTGGCGGTACTTGCCGAGTCGACCAGAAAGGTGATCGACAAATCCTGCGTAGTGTCGTTGTTGCCGCGAACAAAGCGAAGCCAGGTCGTATCGCAGGCTTCCAGCGCGGCGTTTTGCCCGGCGGCGTATTCGATTTCTATGGAGCCGCCGGCGCCGGCGTTGAAGGAGTTAGCCCGTAAAAAAACGGCGCTCGACCACAAGGCGTCGCCCACGTCGGCGATAGCCAGTTTGATGTGGTAGGTCGAGCAAGGGATTACGTCGGCAACGGCGGTAAACACCGAGGTCCAGCCATCGAGCTCGCATTCATTCGGCGCAGTGGCGGGCAGGAAAAAACAGGGGGAAAAGAAAAAACTGTTGTTGTTGACGTAGTAGGCGCTGTTGGTCAGGTAGTTTACATTATTGGTGGTGACCGGCGTATTGGAGCCGGTAATCAGGGCGATGTTTTTATTGCCGGTTATCCCGGGTCCGCTGATGAAAAACCCGAAGGCGTCATTGTACTGCGAATTTACATACTCGCAGTACTCCTCCGAACCGAAAACAAAATCGAACTGCACCTGCGGGGCGGTTGGCACAAAATCGAACTCGATAGTCGACAGGTCCCACTGCGGCCCGCTGACCACGCCGGCCAGGTCGGGGTCGTCGGGCGAATTGATGCTGAAGCCACCGCTGGCCGAGTCCGAACCGTTCGGCCCGGGCAGAATCGTCACCGCGCCCGTAGCCAGCACCATCCCGTTTTGCACGCCGATGTTGGTGGCGCCGTTGGTGAAGGTGCCCCGGGAGTTGGGATTACCCGCGGAAGTAATGTTGGCCACTTCGAAACAATCGCCCCCCACCAGGGTGTTCCGGATCAGGCTTTGGGCGCTCACGCCGCCGGTTACGGAAAGGTTGGCCGCCTCTACCTGCGCGCTGAATTTTTCCAGCCAGGACTTGTCTTGCGGGCAGGATTCACATTTGACCGATAGCGACATGGGCACTGTGGTGAGCGGTTGCATGGTCGCCGCCGTCAGTTCCAAGTCCACACAAGCCGCCGGCGCCGTAAACCGCAGGGCTTGTTTCCGGCCGGGCCAGTGCCGGGCCAGCAAGCCGCCGCCAGCTTGCAGTTCGAAGGTTGAAGGTTGGCCGTAAGCCAAACCCAGCGCAACAACGGTGTACTCCGCGCCTGGGGTCAGCTGGCACAATTGAAGGGTGGTTTTGCCCTCGCGTACATCCAGCGGCGCCCGCATGCGGGGGCCGGTCAGGTCGACGCGAAGAGTGTTGGTTTGGGCCGTGAGCAGTACCGGCGCGAGAAAACAGGCTGCGCAAAGTGCCGCAGCGCACCAAGGAAAACGTAGTTTCATGTGTTTTAACTGGTCGTTGAAAATGAACGGTTGTAAGCGGCGGCGGGAATGCGGATTTTTCAGAGTATATCTTCCGGCAAAAAGCGGGCGGGATTCCGGAAATACACAGTGCCGAATATAGTGCCATTTTACAGCCTGCTGATGCCATACTGGCCGATTTTTTTAAAATTGTCGGTAAAATGGCGCTCGGCTTAGCCTCTTTATGTTACGACCAGGCAAAAGCGCCCTTTTTACCGGCAAAAAAAACCTTGTCCGGCCCCTGTCAACTATTTTTGCCGAAATTCAATCCACGCTAACGCGCATGCCCGACGATATTTTCCAGCAAACTGCCGCGCTGGTTCGCGAACCCTTCGACCTTCAAAACACCCCGCCCCCGGCCGACGAACAGGAACTCCTGACCCTGCTCGCCGACCGCATCGCCGAGCTGCTCGAACGCCAACCGGAATACCTCATGAGTATGCTCTACCGACTGGATGTGCTGGAAAAAAAGATCCGCCCGGTCATGCAGCCCGACGCGCCCGAACCCGCCAACTGGGGCCTCGCCCGGCTCGTACTCGAACGCCAAAAACAACGCGCCGAAACCAAACGAACCGTCAAACCGCCCCCACTCGAAGGCATGGACGACTGGCAGTGGTGAACTTCTTTTTCGGGTTTGGAGTTTGAAGTTTGAAGTTTGAAGTTTGAA
>CAZVZH010000065.1:0-21719 GCA_964630705.1 uncultured Saprospiraceae bacterium
GGGCGAGTATTTGATCAGGCAATCAAACTCCTCCTTGACGTCGCTGCGCCCATAATCCACCGCCCAGGCATACCCGATGGTAAATTTGTGGTAGCGCAGCATATCGAGCACCCCCACCCGCGGGAAGCAAACCCCGAATAAATCTGGCCGCTGGGTCATGCAAGCGCCCACCAGCAAGCCGCCGTTGGAGCCCCCTTCGATCGCCAGGCGGTTGGGCGAGGTATATTTTTGAGCCACGAGGTATTCTGCCGCCGCAATAAAATCGTCGAACACATTCTGCTTTTGGCACTTGGTGCCGGCTTTGTGCCATTTTTCACCAAACTCGCCGCCGCCGCGGATGTTCGCCACGGCGTAAATGCCATTATTTTCCAGCAAAGCCGCGCGCGAAGCGGAAAAACCCGGTTTGACTGAAATATTGAATCCGCCGTAACCATAGAGCAATGTCGGGTTTTTCCCATCCATCGCGATGTTCTTTTTCCGGGTAATAAACATAGGCACGCGCGTACCGTCTTTGCTGGTAAACCACACCTGTTCGGTGGTAAAAGCGTCGGGGTTGAAATCCAGCTTCGGCGCTTTAAAAACCGAAGTTTTCAGGCTGTTCATGTCGAGGGCGTAAATCGTGGTGGGCCGTAAAAACGACTGAAAGGCAAAAAAGGCCTGCATTTCTTCTCGTTCGCCCTGCACCACCGTCACCGTACCGATTTCCGGCAAGGCAATTTCCTGTAGCAGTTTGCCCTCCAGGCTGAACACCCGCAACTGGCTGGAAGCGTTGTGCAAATACGAACAAACAATTTTTTCGCCGCACACCACGGCGCTTTCCAGCACGTCTTTCGGGTCCTCCGGGATCAGGGTTTTCCAGTCGGTTTCTGCCGGCTTGGCCGGATCAACGAGCACCAGCCGCTGGTTGGGCGCCTGGTTGTTGGTCAGGAGTAACAGCTGGTCGCCGAGGTTTTCCACCACCACGATGTCGTGGTCAAACTTGGAGGAAACCGGCACCCAGGCCGCTTTGCTCTTGCTCAAATCCTTCACATACAGCATATTGCCGCTCGTGCTCTCGCTGCCGTACAAGCACAGGAAGCGCTCGTCGTCGGTGGTGGAGGCATTGAAATAATAGTTGGGATGCGCCTTGTCGTTGTACACCAGCTGATCGGCAGCTTGCCTGGCGCCCAGCCGGTGGAAATAAATGGCGCTGGCTTGATTGGCGCCTTTCAGTTCGTCGCCGTCCTTAGGCTCGGGGTAGCGGGTGTAGTAAAACCCGTCGCCAGCCCAGCCCAGTCCAGTAAACTTCGCCCACTCGATCCGGTCGGGCAGCACCTGGCCCGTTTGCAGGTCTTTGACCTGAATGGTGCGCCAGTCGGAGCCGCCGGCCGAAATGGCATAGGCCAGGTAGCGGCCGTCTTTTGAAAAACTGTATTCCTGGAGCGAGCTGGTGCCGTCGGCGCTGAACGTGTTGGGGTCGAGCACCATTTCGGCCGGGCCCTCGAGTTTGGTTTGGCGATAGAGCACGCTCTGATTTTGCAAGCCGTCATTTTTGAAATAGTAGTAATACCCAGCCTTTTTAAACGGCGTGCCGAATTTTTCAAAGTTCCAGATTTCGGTCAGCCGCTTTTTCAATTTTCCCCGGTACGGAATCTGGTTGAGATAGCCAAACGTGAGTTGGTTTTGGGTTTTTACCCAGTTTTTGGTTTCCTCGCTCTGGTCGTCTTCCAGCCAGCGGTAGGGGTCTTGAATCGCAGTTCCGAAATACGTGTCTGCCACAGCAGAATCTTGCCGGGTAGCCGGATATTGCACCGGGATTTTTTTAAATACCATAGTTTTTGTCGAAGCGGAATCGCTGCCGGAGGGGCCGCAGGCCGTCACAGCCAGCAGCGGCAGGAGGTACCAACAATTTTTAAATACGAACGTTCGCATGAGTAGATGCTTTGTGAAAAGTACATTTGCGGCTGCAAAGTAGCAGCTTCGCTCCGACAGCCGCGGCAAAATCGCCCTCAGCCATGCAGGATTACCTGAACGACATCTTTTGCTTTTTAAAACCCATTTTAGGCGCCTTGCTCCTTTTGGTTTTGCCAGCCTGGGCCCCGGCGCAAGTGTCCGAGTACCCAAGGCTTGAACCGTTGCCAGAACACCTGGATAGCTTGCCGGAATACCAGCTCCGCGACCTGGCCCGCCAACTGGCCAACCAGGCTGCCCAAGTTAAATATGCCCGTTACCAGGAAAAAGAGCGCTGTGCCCAAATCAGCATGCAGGCTGCGGAACTGCTCGCTGCCGTCGAAGCCGACAGCAATTGCACCAAAGCCGAACGGAAAGACCAGGCCAAGGTGCTGAAAACCGCCCAGCGCGACGAAAAAAATGCCCTGGGCGCCAGTAAAAAAGCCGATGCGCTGGCCGAGGAAGCCATGCTGGTTGCTGAAATGGACTCCGCCGCTTTGCTCAAAACCATCCCGAAATTGTACAAAAAAATCGCCGGGCTTATCCCCGAGCCGCCCAAACCTCCGGAGGCGCCGATCGCCGAAGTGATCGGCCCGGCAGTGATTGCCGATGGGCCGGAAACGGCGGCCGATTCTACCGCCGCGACTCCCCTACCCGACCTGCCTGCCGAACCGGAACCGGCTCCGGACCAAAAGCACAAAAAAGCAAAGGAAGAGAAACCAACGCGACCGCCCATGCGATCCTACGACCCGGCGGCTGACGTCATGCTGAACCCGCCCGCTCCAACCTGTGTCCTGAGTATCGACACCCGCGACGCCTTTTCCGGCGAACAACAGCGGGAGGTCCAAAAAGAAGAACTCTTCCGCTTTACCAACCCAGCCCTCCGCTCGTATTATACCGACCGCGATCACATGATTTGCCAAGCCTCCCTGGCGGCTAAAGGCGGCGTGTACCTGTTGCAATTGCAGTTTACGATCAACGACGCCAATGCCCAGCGCTCCTTCGGCAACCTGCCCCGCAACGGCGTCGCCATCATCAAACTGCTCGACGGTGAAACCCTTACGCTGTACAACCTCCGCGCCGATGAGGGCAAAGCCAGTCCGGACAAGCAGCGTTTCGAGTACGGCGGGCAGTACGTCATTGAGAGCGGAATGTTCAAAAAAATGCAGCGCGCATTGCTCGATAAAATCCGGATTGCCTGGAGCACAGGCTATGAAGACTATGAGGTGCAAAATGTCGATTTCCTCGAACGGCAAATTTCCTGCCTGCTAAAAAAATAAATCCCGGCTGATTCACTGCCGCCGTTTCCATTATGCGCCTCCGCGAAAACGCCGACCTGCTGCCTTTCAACACTTTTGGCATTCCCGCCCGTGCCGCTCAACTGGCCGAGATCGACTCGGCAGACGCCCTGCGCCAAGCGCTGCGCACGGGCCGGCAGCCCCTGCTGGTGCTGGGCGGCGGCAGCAATATTTTGTTTACCCGCGACTGGCCCGGACTGGTGTTGCACAACCGTATTTTAGGCAAATCCATCGTCCGCCGCTTTGCCCGCCGCGTGTGGGTGTGCGCCGGCGCGGGTGAAGTGTGGCACGAGCTGGTGCGCTGGGCCGTTGAACAAGGCTTAGGCGGCATTGAAAACCTTAGTTTGATCCCCGGCTCGGTCGGCGCGGCGCCGGTGCAAAATATCGGCGCCTATGGGGTGGAACTGAAAGACGTGTTCGTGTCGCTCGAAGCCGTCGAACTCAGCACCGGCAAACTGCGGCGGTTTTCAAAAAAAGACTGCCGTTTCGGCTACCGCGACAGCATTTTCAAACAAGCGGAAAAAAACCGGTATTGCATCACCTCGGTCACCCTGTCGCTCACGACCACAGGCCACCGGATTAACACCGGCTACGGCGACATTGCCCGCACCCTCGAGGCTATGAACATCAGCCAGCCCGGCATCGCCGACGTAAGCGCGGCCGTCGTCCGCATCCGGTCGTCCAAATTGCCCGACCCGGCCCAAATCGGCAACTGCGGCAGTTTTTTCAAAAATCCGGAACTCGACGCAGGCGCCCTGGCGCGCATCCGGGAGCAATACCCTGCTGTACCGCACTACCCGCTTCCGGGCGGGCAGGTGAAAATTCCGGCGGGTTGGCTAATTGAACAGTGCGGCTGGAAAGGCAAACGGGTGGGCAACACCGGTTGCTACGATAAACAAGCCCTGGTACTCGTGAACCACGGCGGCGCCACCGGGTCGGAAGTGCGCGCGTTGGCATTGGCCATTATTGAGTCGGTGCAACAAAAATTCGGCGTCGCGCTCGAGCCGGAGGTCAATATTTTATAGAAAAACAATAGAAGGCATAAGCCAAAAACAAAAAAGCCATCCCGTCTTTCCGACAGAATGGCACAACATAACCATGAAAACAATTAACCAATCAAATGCTAAGCTCTTTCTGGTGTATTGTTTTTAAAAAATCGTGCCAAACTTTGGATTGATCGTACCATCGAGTGTTAAAACCAGCAAATTCAAAGGGAAATGTATAGCGGCAAGTACTGGTTTACTCCGGCAGCCGAACCCGGCGCCCCACGGTATCGTCGGCGGGGCGCGGCGCCACGTCTATGGGCGCCTCAACGGGGTTTTCCCGGAAATACTGGTCGGGGGTAGGTTGATAGGGCATCGATTCGGGCGTATACAAATAATACATACGGGGCGCGCAGCCGCTGAAGTACCAGCTGGTCACGAGGTAAAACAGCGCCATCAACAGCACCAGACTGGCCCAGCCGGGGAGCGGCCGTAGCCCAGGCTCCTCGCCTTGGGGCAAAGCCGCTTGTGAGAATTCATCCAACGGCATGCCCAGGCGGTGGTATTCCTCCATCCAGTTGCGCCGCAATTCGACGATGACGCCTTCCAATTGCTCCACTATTTGCAGGTAGCCCTTTTCCGGAGGCTGTTGCTCCGCCAGGCTGAGCGGCCCGCCGAGGGGCTTGAACCCGGCCAGGCCCGAGTGTTTTTTCCAATGCGAGGGCGCCAGCAGCACCGGGTAAATCCGCACAAAATTTTCGCCGTGCTCGATATGCCGGGCTACTGCGCGGGGGATTTCCTCCTGGGCGATATAAGCCGTGCTCAGGGCTTGGTACGAGGTGAGAAACAGGTAAATGTGCGCCGATTCCAGTTGGTCGATCATGTCGTCCCAACGGTACGGCAGACGCGACCAAGGCTTGGGAACGGGGTTGTGCCAAATGCGCAGAAAGTACTTTTCCTGCAAGGGCTGCAGCCACTGAAGCAGGGTTTCCAAACTGGCCTTATCGGCCGGCGCATAGGAGATGTAAAGGCGGATCATGTATAGTAGCAGCCTGTAAAACAGGCATTTGGACGTACAAACTAAATCAATTTCCGGCAGAAATAAAAACTGCTTTTGACAAAGATCACCCAGGGCTCTGATAGTTGTCATCTGGCGCCCTGAGCCTCCAGCCGACCTTGCAGCCAATTTTCAACACTACACTGTTCATGGGAATCATCTTTCTACTTATTCTGATCAGTTTGCTGGTTGCGCTCGGGTTTCTGCTGGCTTATTTATGGGCTACGCGGACCGGGCAATTCGACGACGATTACACGCCTTCCGTGCGCATGCTCTTCGACGATGAACTGGTTGAAAACGAGAAAGATAGCACTCCGTAACACATTCTGTAAAACGAAAACCGCAACTCAGTTCCATTAACTTATGAGCCGTATCGAACAATTCCATTACGACAACCGCATCGTGCGGGCCTTTGGGATGGCTGCATTTATCTGGGCGCTGGTAGGCATGCTGGTCGGCCTTATTTTGGCCTTGCAGCTGATCTATCCATCCCTCAATTTCAGCCAACTGGGCATTCCCTATCTGACCTTTGGGCGCCTGCGCCCGCTGCACACCAACGCAGTGATTTTTGCCTTTGTGGGCAACGGTATTTTTATGGGTGTTTACTATTCCCTCCAACGGCTTTTGAAAGCCCGAATGTTCAGCGACGCCTTGTCGTGGCTGCACTTTTGGAGTTGGCAGATCGTCATTCTTTGCGCCGCCGTTACCCTGCCCCTCGGCATTACGACCAGCAGTGAATACGCCGAACTGATTTGGCCGATCGACCTGCTGATCACCGTGGTTTGGGTCGTTTTCGGCATCAATATGTTCGGTGCGATCATCAAGCGCCGGGAAAGCCACTTGTACGTGGCCATCTGGTTTTATATCGCTACGTGGGTGACGGTAGCCGTGTTGCACATCGTGCGCAGCTTCGAGCTGCCCTACTCTTTCCTGGGCAGTTATCCGCTGTTTGCCGGCGTACAGGATGCGCTCGTGCAGTGGTGGTACGGCCACAATGCCGTGGCCTTCTTCCTCACGACGCCCTACCTGGGCATCATGTACTACTTTTTGCCGAAGGCGGCCAACCGCCCGGTGTATTCCTACCGGCTCTCGATCATCCACTTCTGGGCGCTGATTTTTATCTACATCTGGGCGGGGCCGCACCACTTGTTGTATTCGTCGATGCCCGACTGGGTGCAGTCGCTCGGCACGGTGTTTTCCATCATGCTCATCGCGCCATCCTGGGGCGGTATGCTCAACGGCCTGCTCACCTTACGGGGCGCCTGGGACCGGGTGCGGCAAGACCCTGTGCTGAAATTCATGGTGGTGGCCGTTACCGCTTACGGCATGGCTACCTTCGAAGGGCCGATGCTTTCAATTAAAAGCGTGAATGCGATCAGCCACTTCACCGACTGGACGATTGCGCACGTGCACGTGGGCGCCCTGGGCTGGAACGGCTTCCTCACCTTCGGCGTATTGTACTGGCTGTGGCCGCGGATGTACCGCACCCCCCTGTACTCGGTCAAGCTGGCGAATATGCACTTCTGGATCGGCACCCTCGGTATTATTTTCTATGCCATTCCATTGTACTGGGCCGGCTGGGCGCAAAGCCTCATGTGGAAAGAATTTACGCCGGAGGGCACGCTGGCTTGGGGGAACTTCCTCGATACCGTCAACCAAATTATTCCCATGTACGCCATGCGCGCCTTTGGCGGCACCTTGTTTTTTGTCGGCGCTATCCTGGGCGTATACAACTTGGTAAAAACTGCCGGCATGGGCAATTTCTTGGGCGAAGAAGCCGCGGAGGCTCCCGCCCGCGAACCGAAAATTGCCGCTGCCCCCGGCGAACACTGGCACCGTTGGATCGAACGGCGCCCCATTCAAATGTTGCTTTGGAGCGCCGTGCTGATCTCGATCGGCGGCATCGTACAAATCATCCCGATGGCTTTCATCGACAGCCAGGTGCCGAAAATTTCCAGCGTGCAACCCTACACCCCGCTCGAACTGGCCGGCCGCGACCTCTACATCCGCGAAGGATGCGTGGGCTGCCACTCGCAATTGGTGCGGCCTTTCCGCTCCGAAACGGTGCGCTACGGCGAATACTCCAAATCGGGCGAATACATCTACGACCGGCCCTTCCTCTGGGGTAGCAAACGCACCGGCCCCGACCTTCAGCGCGAAGGCGGCCGCAACCCCGACCGCTGGCACTACGACCACATGATCGATCCCCGCATTGCCTCGCCCGGTTCGATTATGCCGCAATACCCGCACCTGGCCGACAATGTGCTCGACCTGAGCGAATTGCCTGCCAAGATCAATGCGCTGCGCAAACTCGGCACGCCGTATCCCAATGGTTTTGAGAAACAAGCCATTGCCGAGGCACAAAAACAAGCTGTAGAAATTGCCCGGCGACTGAAAGAGCAAGGCGTCAAAGACGAAGGCATGGAAGATAAAGAAATGATGGCCATCATCGCCTACCTGCAACGCCTGGGCACTGATATCAAAGTGAAAAAATAAACCATCGTCCGGGCAGGGCCGGCAAGCGCCCGGCTCTGCCCACCTTTTAACTCAACACCTGAACATAAATTCCTGGTCATGTACAAATACCTCCTCCAATCTGTCGAAGGCATCCAGTGGTTCGGTATCACAGCCCTGCTGATCTTTTTCGGCACTTTTTGTTTCGCCCTGATCCGGGTGTTTTTCAGCAAGGGAAACGACCTGGATGCTATGGCCCGAAAACCGCTGGAAGACTAATTTTCAAAACGAGAACGCTTAATTTTTTTTCATATGAAGTGCGTTAAACATCTATTGACGATCCTGCTTTTGGGCCTTTCTGTCAGCCTGTGGAGCCAGGCAGCCGCCGCGGCGCCCGAGGCAACCGATAAAGTCGGACAATTTTCTCAGATCATGACCTACGTGCTGGCAATCATCGGCATCGTCCTGTTCATCGTAGCCATGGTCGTAGTCGTGCGAGTCAACCAATTCCTGTACAAACGGGTGCTGGCACTCGAAGCCGCCAAATCAGGCGTTGCCCTTCCGGAAACCGCTGCAACGGTTGCTGCCGAGCGCGTAGATACGTTCTGGGACAAACTGCGGAAAAAATACTGGGAAGACGCCGTGCCCATTGAGCGCGAACACGAAATCCTGTCGCACCACGAGTACGACGGCATCCGCGAGCTCGACAACAGCCTGCCGCCCTGGTGGGTCAACCTGTTCATCCTCACCATCATTTGGTCGGTGTTTTACATGTACTACTACCACTGGGGCGGCAACGGCCCATCGTCGGAACAGGAGTATAAAACAGAAATTGCCGAAGCAGAAAAGCAACAAGCCGTTGCCCTGGCCGGTTTGGCTAACGCCATCGACGAATCCAACGTAGTAGCCCTGACCGAAAGCAGTGCCTTGAGTGAGGGCGAACTGATTTTCAAAGGCGTTTGTGCGGCTTGCCACGGCCAGGCTGGCGAAGGCACCGTGGGTCCGAACCTGACCGACGAATACTGGCTGCACGGCGGCGGCATCCAAAACATTTTCAAAACCATCAAATACGGGGTTCCTGAAAAAGGTATGATCGCCTGGCAAAGCCAGCTTACACCTTCCGACATGCAAAAAGTGTCCTCTTATATCCTGACGCTGGGCGGCACCAACCCGCCCAATCCCAAAGCCCCGCAAGGCGAAATCTGGGTAGCGCCAGCCGCCGCAGACAGCAGCGCCACACCAGCCGGCAACTAATTCTAATACAAATCGAATGGATGCGACCAGGGTGCAGCAGAGCGCCCTGGTCTGATTCAAACCCACCGATTCAGACGCAAAGCAATGAGCAGCGATTATAAAAACTGGGATTCGATCATCGAGGACAACGAGGCCTTTCGCGATCAGATCGCTACTGTCGACCACAAAGGCGACCGGATCTGGATTTATCCGAAACAGCCTAAAGGCCGGTTTTATAACGCCCGCATTTGGGTGAGCTTCGCCTTTTTGGCGATCTTCCTCATCATGCCTTTCATTCGGGTGAACGGCGAGCAGTTTTTACTTTTTAATGTGCTGGAACGCAAGTTTGTGTTGTTCGGACTGCTGTTTACCCCCCAGGATTTTCACCTGTTCGTGTTGGCCACCCTCACCTTTGTGGTCTTTATCATCTTATTTACCGTAGTCTACGGGCGGTTGTTTTGCGGCTGGGTGTGCCCGCAAACAGTGTTCATGGAAATGTTTTTTCGCCGCATCGAGTACTGGATCGAAGGCGACGCCAACGAACAACGCCGCCTCGACGCAGCGCCCTGGACGAATGAAAAAATCCGTAAAAAAGCCCTCAAACACCTGATCTTTTTCGCCATTGCCGTAGTGGTGGCCAACTACTTCCTGGCTTATATCATCGGCATGGATCAGGTGCTGAACATCATCCGCGAGCCCGTTTCCCAACACTGGGCGGGTTTTACCGGTATGCTCGTTTTTTCCGGGGTGTTCTACTTTGTGTTTGCCCGCCTGCGCGAACAGGTGTGCACCACCATTTGTCCTTACGGCCGCCTGCAAGGCGTTTTGCTGGTAAAAGAATCGATTGTGGTGGCTTACGATTCCCTGCGCGGCGAGCCCCGCGGCAAGCTCCGCAAACAAAAAGCCGCCGAGGAAATGCCCCCGCCCGCCCGGCTGGGCGATTGTATCGACTGCAAACTCTGCATCGCCGTTTGCCCCACCGGCATCGATATCCGCAACGGCACCCAACTCGAATGCGTCAACTGCACGGCTTGCATGGACGCCTGCGATTTTGTAATGGATAAAGTCGAGCGGCCCCGCCAACTGATTCGCTACGATTCCATGACCGGTATCGAAACCGGCAAACGGAAAATTTTCACCCCGCGCGTGCTGGCCTACACCGGCGTTTTGGTGGCGCTTATCCTCGTCGATGTGTTGTTACTCGCCAACCGCGGACTGGTGGAAACCATTATCCTGCGCTCGCCAGGACAGCTGTACCAGGAAAAAGACGAAACGCACCTGACCAACTTGTATACCTATACGATCATCAATAAGTCGCCGCAAGATTTGCCGGTAGAACTAAAACTGGTGTCGCCGCAGGGTAAACTGGAGCTGGTTGGCCAGGCGCCCGGCCAACTGGAAAAGGGCAGCAAAAAACAAGGAGCCTTTTTCGTGGAACTCACCACAGCAACTATTCAGGACGCTAAAACCCCGGTGGTCATCGAAGTGTATTCTGAAGGAAAAAAAATTGACCGGATAGAAACCAACTTCCTCGGCCCACGGAAACGGCGCCACTAAAACTATATTTTTTCATCGTTTTCTATACATCAAATTATGAAATTTAACTGGGGTACAGGTATCGCAATGGTCTACGGGCTTTTTGCCCTGACTATGATCGCGGTAGTTATTCGCTCCCGGTCGCACGACCCGGGCCTGGTGGAAAAAAACTATTATCAGCTGGACCTGAACTATCAGGAGCATTTTGAAAAAAAACAAAATGCCGCCCGACTTCAGCACCCGCTCACTGTTCGGTTTGAAGCGGCAACGCAGTTGATTCGCCTGCAATTCCCGGCTGAACTGGGCGCGCCCAGCGGCTCGATCAAGTGTTACCGGGCATCTACCACCCGCGACGATCAACGACTCGACATCCGGGCCGACCAAAGCGGCCAAATGTCTATTCCGGCCGAAAAAATGACCCCCGGAATCTGGCAGTTGGAGGTCGACTGGCAAGCCAACGGCGCTAAATATTTCAATGCCACCACGGTAACCGTCATTCGCGCCTGACCAACCATGCTTTGGACCGCCTTTTTGCTCGGACTTGCCGGTAGCCTGCACTGCGTAGCCATGTGCGGACCGCTGATGCTGGCCCTGCCGCTGAGCCGCGCTGAGCGCTGGCAGGCCGCCGGGCAAACGCTGGTATACCAAGCCGGGCGCATCGGCACCTATGCTGCGCTGGGTTTGCTGTTTGGCTTATTGGGCAAAGGCGTCGTGCTGGCCGGCTTTCAACAAACATTATCCCTTCTGGCCGGGAGCCTGCTGATTGTCGCCGCATTTTTTACCCTGCAATGGGAACGCGCCGCGCAAAGTCTGCCCGGAATGGGTCGGCTTACCCACTGGGTGCAAGGCCGTATCGGGCGGCTGTTGCAACGGTACCCCGGGCGCGCCACCCTGGGGGTGGGCCTGCTCAACGGCTTGTTGCCTTGCGGCCTGGTTTACGCCGCCATTGCTGGCGCTTTGGGCACAGGAAACGCCGGATCGGGATCGGCTTTTATGGCCTTGTTCGGATTGGGCACGCTGCCCCTGTTGTTGGTTTTGCAGTGGAGCGGCCGGCGCTTTAGCCCGGGTTGGCGCCAAAAATTTCGCCTGCTCCAGCCCCTGTTGCTGGCGCTGACCGGCGCCTTGCTGGTGTCGCGCGGCTTACACCTCGATTTAGCCTTGTTCGAATCTGCTGTGCCGCCCGCCCTGCCCGAATGCCACTAGAAGACGATGAAATAAAGAAAAAGGGTTTTTGTTTTTGCGCCTGCACCGGAAGTTCAAGCAACGAGGTGCAGGCCTTTTTTTTGTTTTTTCGGAAATTTGCCGGGATTGGTCGCAAAATTTACCGCATGTGCCAAAAGCGCCGGTTTTTAGCAGCCATTTCTTTTTGGTACATCAAACAAAAAAAACACCGATGGTCACTACAAAATCGCTTTTTGCCGCTGACGGACTCGACGAGCGCAGCCTGGAATTCCTGTCCAATGCCATTGAAAAAAACAACCTGCCCGGTTTCGATTACTTCGAGTTCAAACGCGCCGTTATGGCCCTCCAACAAATGAAACTCGACGAGCCCACCTGCTACAAAAGCGCTTTCGCCACAGCAGCAACCGTAGGGCTCACCAAAGAAAAACTGATCGAAACGGCCGGCTACTACCGCAACGTCCTGCTCAAGGAAAAAGAACATTTTGACCAAGCCTTGCAAAGCCAGAACGACAGCCGCGTCACCAACCGCCAACAGGAAATCAATCGCCTGCGCGACCAAATCGAACGCCACAAAGCCGAAATCCAACGGCTTCAGGACGAGATGGCCGCCTATCTCCAACAAATCGACCAGGCAGAAACCGCCGTGAAAACCGAAGCAGAAAAACTGGAAAAAACCCGCTCGGCGTTTGAACAAACCCACCAGTCGGTGTTGTTGCAAATTGACCGCGACGTGGAAAACATGCACCAGCACCTGAGCTAAAGGCGCTGGAAAAAACGAATCAAGATGCAATCCAAATCTTTTTGGCAACGCCCCGAAGGCGTAACTGGCGGACTCCTGCTGCTCGGCCTCGCCGCCGCGGCAGTTGTTTTGCTAAATAAATACCTGCCCCTGCTGGTCAGCCTGGCCGAAAACACGGCCTACCTGGCCGCCATGCTGGCCGCGCTGGCTGGCGTCGTTTACGTCGTGCTCGACCCCAAAACGCGCAACCTGGTGTGGTTTATGTACAAATCGGTGGTCCGCTGGATGACCGGCCTTTTCGTGCAAATCGACCCAATCGGTATCCTGAAATCCTACATTCAGGACCTCGAAAAAAGCCTGCGCACGCTGAGCAAACAAATCGGCGCCCTCCGCGGCCAAATGCGCCAACTCAAAGGCATCATGGACGGCAACGCCACCGAAATCCAGAAAAACATGGCCATCGCCGAACGCTCTAAAAAACAAGGCGACGACAAAAACCTGACCCTTTCCACCCGAAAAGCCGGCCGCCTGCAAGACGCCAACGCCAAGTATCAGGCGCTCTACGGCAAAATGGACGTGCTCTACAAGGTGCTGACCCGCATGTACGAACACTCCGAAATCGTGCTCGAAGACACCAAAGACCAGGTGACGCTAAAAGAGCAGGAATACCAAGCCATCAAAACCAGCCACAGCGCCATCCGCTCGGCGCAAAGCGTGCTCAGCGGCAGCCCCGACCAACGCGCTATGTTCGACCAGGCACTCGAACAACTGGCCGATGAAGTCAGCCAGAAAGTCGGCGACATGGAACGGTTCATGGATACCAGCCGCAACCTGATGGACTCCATCGACCTGACCAACGGCGTGTTCGAAGAAGAAGGCCTGCAGTTGTTGCAGCAATGGGAAATTGACGGGACGGTGAGCAAACCAGCACCTGCCTCAAAAGCCGCTGAAAAACCCCTGGATATCAACACTCCACCCAAGCAAGCGCTCAAGGATGAGGGCGGCTACCATCAGCTTTTCGATTGAACCGCCGTCATTTCGTTTCACCCCAACGGTAACTTTTCAAGTCGAATCCAGCCAGGTCCAACACCCGATCGATGACCGTGGCGGCCAGTTCCTCAAAGTTTTTCGGGTTGGAATAAAAGGATGGGGAGGCCGGGCAAATGATCCCGCCCGCTTCCGTCACCGTTTTCATGTTGTTAATATGGATCAGGCTCAGCGGCGTGTCGCGGGGCACCAGAATGAGCCGCCGGCGTTCTTTCAGCGCCACATCGGCGGCGCGGGTCACCAGGTCGGTGCTCACACCAGTGGCAATTCGCGCCAGCATGCCCATCGAGCAGGGGCAAACGATCATGGTGTCGTAGCGCGCCGACCCGGAAGCGAAGGGCGCGTAGAAATCATTTTTTTCGTAAAACTGGAAAGGATAGGCCGAAAAATCCGGCTTGCCCAGCTCCAGTTCCCAGTTTAGCTTGGCGTTCTCCGACAACACTACGCCCACCGCTTCCCATTGGCTTTGCAAGCGGGTCAACTTATCGAGCAGAACTTTGGCGTAAATAGAGCCGGACGATCCGGCAACGGCAACGACAACTTTTTTCATACAGTTAAAAATCAAATCAGGCCCCCATTTCCAGCGTCCCGTCGGCATGGCGGGCAAAACGGCCCAGGTTGCGGTCGTGCACCTGATCGTAGCGGTTCCAGGGCCAGCCACCGAATTTGGTGGCATGGTAATCTTCGAATGCCTGCTGAATTTCTTCCTTGGTATTCATGACAAAAGGCCCGTACTGGATGACCATTTCGCCGATAGGCCGCCCTTGCAGCACCAGGATGCGCGCCTCGTCGCCGCCAGTATTCGAAATACTCAGGTCAACACCGGCCTGCACGACGGCGGAGTGGTATTTCTCCAGGTTTTTACCAGCCAGCGCAATTTGACTTCCCTGGTAAAAATACAGGGCGCGGTTGACGCCTGGGCTAGCCTCAGGCAAGGTAAACACCGCGCCGGCTTCCAGTTTTAAATTAAATATAGCGACTTCGTTGGCCGGGTCGGCGGCCCAGGAATCGGGGGGCGGAGCGGGCGCCGTTTGGCCGAGCAGGGCGCCAGCGATCACTTCGGCTTCGGTGCGTTTCCCAGCGGCATCGGTGAACACCGGCTTGGGAATCTTGCTGCCCCAAAGCATTTTAAAATGCGGCTGCACCATCTTGTTTTTCTTGGGCAGGTTCAACCAAATTTGAAACAGCTCCATGGGGTTTTCCTCCTCCTGCTTCAACAATGGAAACATTTCGGAGTGCTGTACGCCGCCGCCGGCAGTCATCCACTGCACATCGCCCTCGCCGTAGCGGCCGGAGGCGCCCATCGAATCGGCGTGGTCGACCAGGCCCTTGCGCACCACTGTGATGGTTTCGAAACCCCGGTGCGGGTGACCGGGAAAGCCCGGCACCTTTTTGCCGTGGTACATGCGCCAACCGTCTTTGATGATAAAATCGTCGCCAAGTTGGCGGCCTTTCAACGACACCGCAGGCCCCATTTCAGCATTTCCTTTGGGAAAAAAGTCCTCGTGGTGCACGCAAAACAGAAAAGGGTCCAGCGTTTCCCAGCTAAAACCCATGGGCTTTACTGCGAGCACCGGATCGGGGATAGCCGTTTCTGCTTCTGCCGGTTCGGATCGGCCATGACGGGGCAAGCCGAGCATGGCGAGCACGCCCAGGGAAAATTTGGCCAGAAAATTTCTGCGGTTGTCTTTGTTCGATTTCATCGTGTTGTGTCGGTAGATTGAAAAATGAAAGACCGGGAGAAACAGGGTCGCGAAAAAAACAGATTACGGGTAGATTTGTTGGCAAAAGAAAAACAGATTCGAGGTGAACGATTGTTTCAAAAAGCGCCGTCCACCACGAGTTCATCCACAAATATCCAGCATTTCTGCCCCTTCCCAGGGTGCCATGGCGGATTTTGCAAGGGGCTCTGCACCCGAACCCGCAGGTACCGCGCCCGCACCGGTTCGGGCAAGGGGCAGCTGAGCAAGTGGGTTTTCATTTCTCCCATCCGGGTGTTAGTCGGAAAAGACCGGCTGCCTTGCGCTCTAAACTGCTTCCCATCGACAGAGGTGGCCACCTGAATGCCACGGGGCTTGAAAATCCAGGCGACATTATTTTCCAGGCAATGCACAAACACCTCGCGCACCGACACCACCCGGCCCATGTCCAGAAAGGCTACCAGGTGCTCGCCCTCGTAACCCAACCAGGTATCTTCCCCTTGTAATTCGGCAATTTTATCATCCGTGAGCGAAACAGCGCCCCGGGCAGGGTATTTCGGCGAGGGCGGTTTCGCCAGCCGGACCAACCCCAGGCTCAGATTTTTTTTCACCACCACAGCATCCACCACCGGCGACGGCAGCCAGCCGTCCTTGGCGGCAAAAGTCCGAATATGTGCCGTCCGGTCGAGTACGACCGGGCCAGCGTACAGTGTCGATTGTCGCGTCGGCGAGGCCGCTGCATCGGTGGTGTAGTACAAGGCCACTCCCCGGAAGGCCGGGTATTCGAGCCGCAGGTGCAGGGTGTCGGTGAAAAACGAACGCGCCAGGGTGATTTTCGGTGGGCGCAGTTGCAGTTGCACCGTGTCGGGGAGCAGGGAGCCGGTGTTGATACGCAGCCCCGGACAATGTTTTTGCAACCGGGACCGCCCGCTTTCGGTGATTTGGGTTTGCCACAGGTACAAATTTTTCAGACCGGGCATTTTTTCTAAAAAATCCACCAGCGAGTCGGTTACAGCAGTGCCGGCCAGGTTCAAAAACTCGAGCTGTTTCAGTTGGGCCAGTTGAGGCCCAATCCCCGCATCCACCGGGGTGCGGGCAAGGTGCAAACGGGTAATCTGGCTAAAATCCGGCAAAAAAAGATCGTTCCGGAAATTGAACCTGGTGTGGGACAGATCCAGGTCGCGGATTTGTCCTTTCAGTTTTTTCAATGCCGCCCAATGCGCCGGCTGTGGCTGCGGAATACCGGCGAAGGACACGGCTAACCAGGGACTCGCAGCACCCAGGGCTTGCACGTTCACCCGCATCGCGCGCAATTCGGCAACTGCCGCCGGGTCGGCCAGCGGTACGTCTGGCACAGCGGAGTCGTGCGTTTCGGATTTTTTCAGGGCCGCCTCCAGCGCGCCGGGCAGCCGGGCATCGCGCCAACGCAAGTCGAAAGACGCGCCTCCGGCAATCCACCATTCCAGCAATTGAAGCTCCAGAGGGTCCGGTTGTGGCTTGCCGGCTGGCGGCATGTGGTCGTCGTGGTGCAGGGGCAGCAGCAGGCGCTGGAGCAAGGGGCTGGCTGAAGGGTCGCCCTGGACCAACACCGGACCATTTTTACCGCCTTTCCGTATCCATTCCGGCGCGTCGAGCCGCAGCCCGCCCTTGTGCTTGGCATGGTTGTGGCACGACATGCAGCGCCGCTCCAGAATCGGAGCGATTGCGCCGGCGAACACCACGGAATCGGGGTGGCGCAAGGCCCCGACTGGCGCACGTTCATCCGGCGGATCGTGTTTTTTTTCAAACAAATAATCCGCTCCGTGGGTCAAGCTGCCACCGAAATGACCCGCCGCAACGAGCGCCAGCATCCCCAGGCTGAACAAAGGAAAATACCAAGCCCGGTCCCGGCTCAGCCAGCTGAGCACCGCCAGCGTCGCCGCACCGAAACCCAACCATTGGTGGCGTAGCAAAAGTTCGCGTTCGTAACCGCCCTGACCGGCCAGCAGCCAGCCGGTCAGGGCCGTGGCCACTGCCGAAACGGCGCCCGCAGCCAGGGCCAGGCGGATGGCCGGACGAAATTTTTCCTGGCCTGCCCAACGGGCCAGGCATTCCATACCGAATCCGAACAAAAGGATGCCGATCGGCAAATGAACGAGCAATGGATGTAAGCGGCCGATAGTGCTGATGGACGTTGCTAAGAGGCTGTTTGAGTTGGACTTTTGGAATTTGTTATCGTCCGTTTTTAAACTGATTGAGGCACCAAAACCGGAGTTTAGCCAAAGCTAAATGCGGATTTTGGTAACGAAAAGAAGGTTAAAAAGGAGCATAACAAAACCAAAACGTCTAACTCAAACAGCCTCTATTAAAGGATGAAAAAATATTGGTCCGGCAGGTGAATCTATTGAAATACAATTTCATTCAAAAACAACCAGGCAGGCTGCCCGGCTCCGGGGTGCTCCGCCGGCAGTTGGGCGTACGGGATCACCCGGATTTGCAAACGGTCGACCGCAGCGGGGCGTAGCAATACTTTCCGGAAGGGCCCTCCGACACCAGGGCGGTCCCGCAAATTATCAATCGCCGGCCCTTGCCAGGCGCCCATGTACTGTGGCGGCCGGTCGTCGGAAAGGTTCAGCACCTCCACCCGCGCAGGCGGAAACACCCAGGATTCGGGGGCAAAGAGCGTGCTCAGCACTACATTTTTGCAGGTGACCGGCTGAGCGAACTGGACCTCCACAACCACCGTGTCTTGCCGGAACCCCAGCCACTGCCCGTCTTTCAAATCGCGGCTACCATTTTTCAGGTCGAACAAGGCCGCAACACCCCCGCCCGGGTACAAGCTATCAGGCGCCGTTTTCAACTGAACACTGTCGGGTTGAAAATTGACTTTCAACACCTGTACCTCTGCCATTGGACTGGAAATAAAATCAGGGTGCCTGGCAATGGCCCGCACGCTGGTCGAACTGTCAATTTCCAGCGGATGCCGGTAAACAGGCGACTGGTTGGTCGGGAAAGTGCCCGTGGTAGCGTAATGTATCGAAGCGCCCTGCAGGTCGAAGTCCAGCCGAACGACAGCCCGACTTTTAAAAAAAATACTGTCGACATGAATGTGTGGTGCTGCCAGCTGAAACGTTTGCGCGCCCAGGCATGCCGGCAGGAAAAAGTAAAGGGCAAGTTGAATTTTTCGCATCGGTCCAAATTTTAAATAAATGCTCTCGAACACGCGCTTACACCCGCTCCATCCGGGCCGGGTACACGCCTCCACTGTTCCACTGGGCAACAAATATGTTTCCATCCGGATCGACCAACACATCGTGCGGGTGCTTGAAGGCGCGGATGGTTTGATACAGCGGCTGAAGCGTGCCAGCCGTGTCGTACTTCGGCGTATTGGCGCAAGGCGCCGAAACGACGCGGTTGCCGGCATCCAGGATACAAATAAATCCCGTCGCACTATCCCAGGGCAATTGGCTGATCAACACAGCAAAGTACACATTAGGGCCTTGCACCACCGGCCGGCAAATATAGGCTCCGGGCAATGGAATAGTTTCCAGCCAGGCGCCGTCCAGGGAAAACCGCTTCAGCTTGTTTTCGGCGCGGGAGCTCACCAGCAAGGCAGGCTGTTCGGGTTGGCGGGTATCGAGCGCTACCCCATGGGCGTTTTTCAGGAGCAGCGGGCCGCCGAAAATATTTTTCACCGCGCCGTCCGGCGCGTACTGCACGATGTAATCCAGGCCGTAGCCGTCGGCCACAAACACATCGCCGTTGGGCGCGATGGCCGTTTCGGTGGGTCGGAATTCAGCCGCAGTGGTGTATTTGCCGGAATCGGCCGGCCATTCGAAGGTTTGGATGACGGTGCCGGAAAGGTCGGTTTTGATCACCTGATGGCGTTCGTAATCGGAAATGTACAGGAACTCGGCGCCGTTCTCGTCGTGGAGGGTCAGGCCATGCGCGCCGGGATAACCCTGGCCCCAGGCATCCAGCACGACGCCGTCTTTGTTAAACACCAGGATGTTGTTCCGGGTATCGTCGGTGGTCATAAAAATCCGGCCTTGCCGGTCCAGCGCCATTTCGTGGCAGTTTTTGACCGGGTGTTCGGCCGCTTTAGCCTGGCACCAGTTCAGGTTGATCCGGTATTGAAAATTGCCGTGGCCAATGACCGGGCTCCCCGGAAAGCCTGCAAGCAGGCCCGCTCCGGCCAGGGTGGTTTGTTTTAAAAAAGTACGTCTGCGCATAGTTGGTCAACGTAATATATCATGCACCACCTTCCCCGAAACGTCTGTCAGGCGAAAGCGGCGGCCCTGGTACGGGAACACGAAGCGCTCATGGTCGATACCGAAAAGATGCAGCAAGGTGGCTTGAAAATCGTGCACGTGCACGGGATGTTCCGTGATGTTGTAGCCGAAGGCATCGGTTTCGCCGTACACCAGGCCCGGCTTGACGCCGCCCCCGGCCATCCAGATAGTAAAACAGCGGGGGTGGTGGTCGCGGCCGTAGTTTTCATTCAGGGCGCCCTGACCGTACGCCGTTCGGCCGAATTCGCCGCCCCAGACGACCAGGGTGTCGTCGAGCAGGCCGCGCTGTTTCAGGTCGAGCACCAACGCGGCGGAAGCCTGATCCACGTCTTTGGCCAGGCGTGCGGTCATGCCTTCGAGGTCGAAATGGGCATCCCAACCCATGTGGTACAGCTGAACGAAACGGGTGCCGCGTTCACACAAGCGGCGGGCGAGCAAACAATTAGCGGCGTAGGTACCGGGGATCATGGCGTCGGCGCCGTACAACCGGAACGTACTGTCGGGTTCGTTGCTCAGGTCGGTCAGTTCCGGCACGGCGCTTTGCATGCGGAACGCCATCTCGTATTGGCTGATGCGGGCGCGAATTTCCGGGTCGCCGGTCTCGTCGGCCGACTGCTCGTTGAGTGCGGCCAACACATCAAGCATGCGCCGGCGTCCCTGGCTGTCGAGCCCGTCGGGGTTGCGGAGGTAAAGCACCGGATTTTCCCCGGCACGAAACTGCACACCCTGGTGCACGCTGGGCAAAAAGGCGCTGCCCCACACCCGCGAGGCCAGGGGCTGAATGTTTCCTTTTCCCCGGGAAGTGAGCACCACAAAAGCGGGCAGGTTGCTGTTTTCGCTGCCGAGGCCGTAACTCAGCCAGGCGCCGATGGCCGGCCGGCCGGGCTGTTGGTGGCCCGTTTGAAAAAACGCTACGGCGGGGTCGTGGTTGATGGCTTCCGTGTGCATGGATTTGATGATGCACAGTTCATCGGCAATGCGCGCCGTGTAGGGCAGCAGCTCGCTCAGCCAGGCGCCGCTTTGTCCGTATTGCCGGAAATCGAACCGGGCGCCGATCAGGGGCAGCGAATTTTGGTTGGCAGTCATTCCGGTCAGGCGTTGGCCCATCCGCACGCTGGGCGGGAGTTCCTGTCCGTGCATTTCGCGCAATTTCGGTTTCCAGTCGAACAGTTCAAATTGCGATGGCGCGCCGCTCTGAAACAGGTAAATGACCCGCTTGGCCCTGGGAGCGAAATGCGGCAGGGCGCCTAAAACCGCGTCTTCCCGGTTGCGGTGGCAGCCGGCCCCACCCAGCAGCGACCCGAGCGCCAGGCTCCCGATGCCGATAGCGGAGCGGTGGAGAAAAGTGCGTCGGTTGATCTGTTGCATCAGCTAGTGTAGGGGAAATTTTTGATGCGCCTCAAAAAGCGAATTGACCATTTGCGTTAACTTAAGCCAGGTGCCGGAATGTTATTTTCGGCACCTGGCTAAAAATAAATTGCCTCATCCAAATTGTACAGCAGGTTGATGCTCAGCATTAGCGCCGCCTGTTTGAAAACGTTGACCCCGGCTGCCGGGGGATAACGGCCAACCGCTAACAGTTTTTCGGCGCTTACCGGATCCGCTTGAAAGCGCCTGCGCTCAGCCGTATAGTAATCCGTTAGTTTCCGCAGTTCGGCCCGGCCGGGTTCGCGGGTAAGCACACGCCGAAACGCTTCGGCTATTTGTTCATCCGGATTTCCCAACGACGCATCGCGCAACAAGCGCCCGGCCAGCACGCGCGCCGCTTCCAGTACTTGCTGGTCGTTGAGCAAAACCAGCGCCTGGAGCGGCGTGTTGGAGCGGTTTCGGCGTACCTCGCAATTGTCGCGCATCGGCGCATCGAAACTCAGGTGTGCCGGTGGGGGGATCGTCCGGCGCTGGTAAGTGTACAAGCTGCGCCGGTACATTTTTTCGGGCAAGGTGTCGGGTTGGTAGGCGTATTCGCCCCGGAAACCATTGGCTGTTTTTTCAGTTGAAATCTCTTCCCAGATACCGGGCGGTTGCCAGGGTTTCACCGGCGGACCGCCCATTGTTTTTACCAACAATCCACTGGACGCCAGAATGTTGTCGCGAATAAACTCGTAGGGCATTCGTACCCGCGGGCCGCGCGCCAGCCAGCGGTTTTCGGGGTCGCGCGCGCGTACTGCCTGGTCAGCCAGGTCCGATTGCCGAAAAGTTTGCGAGCACACCAGCAAACGGAGCAGTTGTTTTTGATCCCAGCCGCTTTCGCGAAATTCCACCGCCAGCCAGTCCAGCAGTTCGGGATGTG
>CAZVZH010000066.1:0-21250 GCA_964630705.1 uncultured Saprospiraceae bacterium
TGTTGCACCACCTCTCCCAAGGCGCCGACCACCCGGTCAGCTTGTTTCATCCGGAGGGCGCTTATTTGAAAGGCTTGGCGCTTTTGGTAGTTTGAAGTTTGGAGTTTGGAGTTTGAAGTTTGGAGTTTGAAGTTTGGAGTTTGAAGTTTGGCTTTGTTGGTACCGGCCTTTTTTTAGATTTTTGTGAAAAAACAAAGACTATGCATAAGTTACTTACCCTCGCAGTTGTCCTCGCTTTGTTTGCTTGCCAGGACCATCAAACATCCTCCATCCCCATGTGCCACGACGCCAGCGCGGAGTTTGCAGCCTTTGCCTCCGACCGCACATTCCGCGATGCCCACCCCACGCCCAAACCGGTTGCACGGCTACACGGCGGTAAAAACATCGAATTCCCGGTGGAAGGCGGCGCCAATGGAAAAGGTTTTTTAATGACGGCGCACGGCCAAAGCACCAAATATCTCCTGCTGTTTCACGAGTGGTGGGGCCTCAACGATTACATCCGCAATGAAGCCTCTTACTGGGTGCATACCTTGGGTATCAATGTGTTGGCGGTGGATTTGTACGACGGAAAGGTCACCGATTCGCCCGACGAAGCCGGTAAACTCATGCAAGCCTGCGACCCGAAACGCGCTGCCGCCATTATCCAGGGCGCAACCAAATTCTTGGGTGAAAACGTCGATTTCCGAACCATGGGCTGGTGCTTCGGCGGCGGCTGGTCTTTGCAAGCGAGCCTAATGCTGGGCGACCGGGCCAAAGGCTGTGTGATGTTTTACGGCATGCCGGAAAAAGACCTGGACAAGCTGAAAACGCTGAGCGCCGACGTGTTGATGATCCACGCTAAACAAGACAAGTGGATCAACGACGAAGTAGTCGCCGGTTTTCAAAAAAACATGACCAGCGCCGGAAAATCCTTGCGCGTCGAAGCATTTGACGCCGACCATGCCTTCGCCAACCCCAGCAGCCCGCGCTACAATGAAGAAGCCGCCCGCGCCGCCCGCGCGAAAGTCGTTGAATACCTGAAAACGAAATAATATGGCTACTCGGCAACCCGACGCTCCCGGAGAAGGCGATTCCGGTGGGATTTTTGGAAAACAACTGGTTTTGCTGGCTCTGGTCTGCATCGCAGGGGTGCTGCTCTATAAAATGGCCTTCAGCGGCGAGGGCCTTTCCGGTATTTTCCAAAGCCCGAAAGAAGTCCAGCTGACCTACGTTCAGTCGGATTTCCAACCCAACCTCAACGAGGAAACCACACTGATGATCCTCTCCAACCCGGAGCGGTACCAAAAGGAATTCGACGATCTGGTGTTCAATTTCAATGTGTCGCTGCTGTACCACGTCGCCAACCGGATGAACTTGCCCGACAGCCTCAAGCGCCGGCTGGAACCGGAATACCGCAAACACCACGACTACTTGAAAAGCCTGTATTACAGCGATTTTATCAGCCTGAAAGACACCACCGCGATCATGTACGAAAATTGGTACAACGACAACAGCAACCAGGCGGTGCAAATCTTCAACGAGGTGGCGGGCAAGTATACCTGCTTTTTCGTCACCCAGATCATGGCCACCCTGCTCAAAGCATCCGACGGACGCCTGCTGGCCAAAGGCAAAAACGTGAACAACCCCTGCGGTATCGCCCTCCAGGAAGGCCTCCAGCCCATGGTGGAGCGCCTGAAAACCCGCGCAGCCATTATGGATTTCAGCGCTTCAAGAGGAATGCTCAAGGAAAAAGTACGCCAGGGCATCGCCGAACTCGGCACCTATGAACTGCGCAGCCGGCTGGGCCTGGATAAAACGCTGTCGTACAAGATTTTCGGTATCTCGATTTCCGAAACAGACATCCGGGTGGAAGCCATCAGCGTGATAAAAGCCGGATTCAAACTCGACCGGCAATTTGACGTAACCTTCAGCCCTAAAAAAGGAGTTGTGTACATCACCTTACCGCCGCCGACCATTCTGTCACACGAGGTTTACCCGCGCGTCGACAAACTGGACGTAGGTTTTCTGGCCGGCATCAGCGGGGAAGAGATGAACCGCAACTTCAACGAACTGCGCCGCCAGTTTAGACAAGACGCGCTGGAAAACGAGCGCGTGCTCGAACACGCCAAAGCCCGGGCCGACACCGTGATGCAGCTGATGATGGGCCCCGTCGTGAAAGCTATGGGAAAAAAATACCGGCTGGAATTGCGCTTTCGCGACGACCAGCCCGAAGTGCTGACGGAAGACGAACTCCGGCGCCGGGGCGAAGCCGAGAAGCCTAAGGCCGCTACGGACAACAAAAAAAACAAGTTTATCCCCCAGTAGTCCTCACTTCTGCGCAACCGGTTTCCCAGACTGCAACACTTGCAAGGCTTTTTCCACGGCCGGGTCGTCGGCATTCAACACCCGGTACATACCCACGTCCTGGAACAACAGTTTGCCAATGCGGGCTTTCAACTGCAAGCGCAATTCCTGGCGGCTTTGCAGGGATAGCTTGCCGCTGAACTCGACCGCTTCTTTTTCCAGGAAAGCCAAAAATTCGTCGAGCATACGATCCGAAACCTGAAAACTTTGAACAAAGGCATCCAGGTCTTGGGGCAAGCGGGCGCGGTCCTGGCCTTCCAGCCAACGGGAGGCGAATTGGGGCAGTTGCTGCCGGGCGGCAAAGTAATCGTCGTTGATAAACGAAGTGTCCAGCGGAATAAAAATGTCCGGGGTGACGCCGCCGCCGCCGTACACCACGCGGCCCATGCCGGTGTAAAATTTGGTGGAGTCGGCCTGTGCAATTTTGGAAGCATCCGCCAGTTCGCCATTTTTCAGCCGGCGGTCGGCTTCGTGGTCGTAGTCCTCGTCGTTTTTGTACTCCCGTTGAATGCTCCGGCCGCTCGGCGTGTAATAACGGGAAGTGGTGAGGCGTAGCGCCCCGCCGTCGCTCAGCGGATACTGTACCTGCACCAACCCTTTTCCGAACGAGCGCCGGCCGATGATCCAGCCGCGGTCGTGGTCTTGAATGGCGCCGGCTACAATTTCACTGGCAGAAGCGGAGCCTTCGTCGATCAGCACAGCCACATTGCGGATGTCGAAGTGCATCCGGCCGGAACTGGTGTAATCTTGCCGTTTTTCCGTGCGGCCTTGGGTGTAAACCAGCAGTTTCCCTTCAGGAAACAGTTGGCTCAACATCTTGGTCGCTTCGTTGAGATAACCGCCAGGGTTGCCGCGCAGGTCGATGACCAGGTTTTTCAGGCCTTGGCTTTCCACCAAAGGGCGCAGGGCGTCGAGAAACTCCTGGTGTGTGGGCGCGCTAAAGCGGTTGATCTTGATATAGCCAGTTGTGGCGTCGAGCATGTAGGCGACGTCGACGCTGTGTACCGGAATAACATCACGGGCAAGGGTGAAATGCCGCAGTTTTTGCTCGTGGCCCCGGAGTACGCCGATTTTGACCTTCGTGCCTTTTTCGCCGCGGAGTTTTTGGAAAATTTGGGCATTGGTGATGCGCACATTGGCCACCAGCGAGTCGTCGATCGTAACAATTTTGTCGCCCGTGAGAATGCCCGCCGCCTCGGAAGGACCACCCGCTAATGGCGTCACCACCTGAATCGTATCGTCGACAACCAAAAACTCAATGCCGATGCCTTCGAAATTGCCGTTCATCACCTCTTCCTCCCGCTCCACTTCTTCCGGACTGATATACACCGAATGCGGGTCGAGTTGTGTGAGCACTTGTTCGATCGCCGTATGCTTCAGCGCATCGACGTCGACGGTGTCCACATATTTTGCATCGATGTACCGCAAAATTTCATCCAAAGTACCAGCGGCTGCCTGATGATGGCTGCCTGGCGACAGGCGTACATTTTGGTCAAAATGCGGCAATTGCTGACCAATAAACATGCCGGCCGCCAATACTACGGCCAACAGCAACGGCAGGCGGGTATTTACTTTTGGGTTGCTTGAATCTGTCATCTTATTTTTAAAAAACCGGTAATCAAATTGGCGGAAAGTTAGAAAGGTTATAACTCGCAGCCTGATTTATCGAATAATTGCCAAAATTTTGAACGATGATTGAACATCCTGCAATCGACGACCTGGATAAAAAGATACTTCAAAGACTGATCGCGGACGGTAAAATCCCCTACACAGAAATCGCTAAAGATTTGTTTGTTTCCAGCGGTACCATCCACGTGCGGATGAAAAAACTGGAGCAAATGGGGATTGTGAAAGGCACCAGCCTGACGCTCGATTTTCAAAAACTGGGCTATGATATCACAGCTTTCCTCGGTATTTACCTGGACAAAAGTTCGTTGTACGACGACGTTATCCAGGATTTGGAAAAAATACCGGAAATCGTCGAGGCCAATTACACGACCGGCTTGTACAGCATCTTTACCAAAATCATGTGCAAAGATACCAATCACCTGCGCGCTGTGCTGCACGATAAGATTCAGAAAATTCAGGGAATTCAACGCACCGAAACTTTTATCTCCCTGGAACAGAGTTTTAGCCGCCCGGTCAACTTTCTCGAGGCGGAAGAATAGACCAGGATAAGGGCATAAAAAAACTCCCGTCCGGATTCCGGACGGGAGTTTTTTTATGCAACGCTAATTCGAAAATTATTGTCGAACCAGTGTGACATCCCCTTTGTAGAGGATGGTTTCATTGTCGATAAACTCAATTTCAGCGTAGTAAACGAACACCGCTGGATTGGCCTTGTCGCCGCGGACCGTTCCGTCCCAGCCGCGTTTCAGATCATCCGGCAGGAAGTTATACTGTTCGAATACCGCGTTACCCCAACGGTCAAAGATCTGGAAGGTTTTGATATTCCTGATCTGCCGTTTATCGCCGGAGATGTAGAAAATGGCATCGTTGTCCGGCGCATCCGGGTTAAAGATATTGGGGATGTACACGTAGCGTGTTTTATCCACAATAATCGTGCGGCTATCGGTGGCCTTACAGCCGTTGGAGTCGATCACCGTCACGAAATACCGGAACGAGCTCAAGGGCATGAACGAGCAGCCAGTGCACAACGCCGTGTCGAGGTAGGCCGGGTTGAGGATGAATTGCTCCACCCGTCCGGTGTCGCTCACCGTATTGTCAAGCGACAAGGAAATGGTGTCGCCTAATTTCACGGTTACGTCCGGACCGAGTTCCACCGTGAGTTCTTCCGGTTCCCCGATGGTTACGGTAGTTTCCCATTCGCAACCATTAGCGTCCTGAATCACCAGCGGATAGGTATCCGGCTGGAGCGAGGTGATGATCGCGGTGGAGGAGAACGGCAGGCCGTCGAACGAATACAGATACGGCGGTGTGCCGCCTTGAACGTTGGCTACGCTGATCGAACCGTCGGTTTTACCAAAACAGGAAACATCGCGTTTGACAATGCCGGCGCCGGTAACGGTAGCCGAGTCAACCACTACATTAACACTGGCTTGCGACGTACAACCGTTTTGTTGGTTGGTCACTACAACGGAGTAAGTGGCAGCCGTGCTGACGATAGGCGACTGCGTCGTTTGGCCGGAAATGATGTTGCCGGCGCCGCTGGTCGACCACTGATAGGTGTAGTTGCCCGGAACCTGAACGCCGGCATTCAAGGTCACCTGCGTAGTGGAGCAATCCAACTGATCGGGTACGCCGGTGGAAATTACCGGGCCGTTGGTATCGGACAATACCGTAGCCGTGGCCGTAGCCGTACAGCCGTTGCTGGGCACCGTCACCGTCAGGGTGTAATTGCCCGGCGTATTGATCGTCGGGTTTTGCTGTGTCGAACTGAATCCGTTCGGACCCACCCAAGCCCAGGTAACCGTCGGGTTGTTGGACGAGCCTGCAAGGGCCAGATTGGTGACATTACAAGTCAACGTGCCGCCCGTAGCATTGGCCGTGGGCAACCCGGCATCGGGGAGCACCACAGCGGTGGACGAACTCGTACAACCATTCGGTGCGGTGACCGTCAGGATGTAATCGCCAACCGTGGAGACGGTCGGGTTCGGGCTGGTGGAAGTAAATCCATTCGGACCCACCCAGGAAAAAGTAACGCCCGGCGTTTGGGAGGTTCCCGTAATGTTGTTGGTCGGCTGAGTACACGTAAGCGTCACCCCTGTTGTTGCCACATCCGGTTTAACCACGTCGTCGGTGACTGTCAGGGTGAACGTGCTGGTGCAACCGTTCGTTCCGGTTACGGTAACGGTGTAGTTGCCAGCCACACTGACTTGCGGGTCTTCCTGGTTTTGATTGCCGGCATTAATGCCCGGGCCCGCCCATTTGTACTGGACGCCCGTGGTAGTCGATGTAGCATTAATGGTTACAGCAGGAACCGCACATGTAATGGTCGAGGTAGTAGCCGAAATGTTCGGCACGGCAAAGTTCCCCGTAACGGTAGTCACTGCCGTGGCCTGGCAGCCGTTGGCTTGGTTGGTAATCAGGACGGTATACGTACCGGCTTGGTTCACCACAGGATTTTGCTGGGTGGTGGTGATGCCGCCCGGACCAGTCCACAAGTACGTTACATTCGGCGTGGTAGTAGTTGCCGTTACGGCCAGGGTGGGGGTAGTACAGTTGATCAAGCCGCCGGTGACGGTTACGTTCTGCGGCGTTTGAATGTTTTGCAATACCGTCAGGGTAGGCGAAGATTTACAGCCGTTCAGGGCCGTCACGGTGTACGTGTACACGCCCGGGGCAGAAACATCAATCGACGAACCGGTGCCCACCACCATGCCAGCTGGGTCTGTCCACACGCCAGTCGCACCGGGAGTGCCGATAAGCCCGGTCAGCGTCAGTTCGGTTACCAAACAGGTTAATGTGCCGGCGCCGAATACCGATACCGTCGGCGCTTGGGTGTTTTGCGTTACCGTTGCCGTTGCCGTTGAGGTGCAGGCGTTTTGACCGGTAACCGTCAGCGTATAAATTCCCGCTTCCGACACTGTCGGGTTTTGCAGGTTGGAATTAAAGCCGTTGGGGCCAACCCAGCTCCAGGTAACGTTTGCCGTTTGCGAGCTGCCTTGCAGGGCGGTTTGACCGGAAATACAGTCGATTGTATCGCCTTGTGCAGCTACATCCGGAATAGCGATATCCTGGCTGACCGTCACATTGGTCGTCGTGACACAACCGTTCGGAGCCGTAACCGACAATTGGAAAACGCCCGGAGCGGAAACATTCACGGCTGCAGTTACGCCGACAATGGTGCCGGAAGCGTCCTGCCAGGAATAGGTAACGCCTGGGGTGTTGCTGGTACCGGTAAGGGTCGATTGCAGTTCATCGCAATCCAGGTTGTTCGAAGAAGCAGCCTGTGCATCCGGGAAATTGCCGTCCAGAATCACAGCCGCCGTAGCAGATGCCGTACAGCCATTCGGACCGGTTACGGTTAAGACATAATCGCCGGAGGTGTTCACCGTCGGATTGGGCAGATTCGAAGTAAAACCAGGGCCCTGCCAGCTAAAGGTTGCGCCCGTTGTAGAGGACGTGCCCGACAGCTGGACTTCGGTAATCAAACAGGTCAGTGTTCCGCCTTGTACGGCAACGTTTGGCGTGGAAATATCCTGCGGAACAGTGGCGGAGGCAGTTGTCGTGCAACCGTTGGCCGAGGTGACCACCAAGGTGTAATCGCCGGGAGCAGTCACACTCGGGTCTTCCTGATCGGAGCTGAACCCGCCAGGCCCCGTCCAGGCATAGGTTTGGACGGGCGAGGTGGCGTTCGTAGCGGTAGTCGCAATCGTGATGGAAGTGGTCGCACAAGTCAGGGTGCCGGTGACCTGGCTGATAACATTGGGCGCCTCTGTGTCCAGGAGCACATCCACCGATTGGTCGGAGGTACAGCCATTAGGGGCTGTAACGGTCAGCGTGTATGTTCCGTTTTTCGAAACCAACGGATTGGGCTGGTTAGACGTGAAGCTCGGACCGACCCATGCCAAGGTCGCGCCAGGAGTAGTCGAAGAACCGCTCAGCGGCACCTGCGGATTGTTGCAGGAAATGGTATTGCCCGCAGCCGAAATTTGCGGCGGGGCAATGTCCTGACTTACCGTAACCGTAATGGTGCTGGTGCAACCGTTTGCCAGGTCTGTCGCCAGCAAAGTATAATTGCCAGGTGTGTTTACCATTGGGTTTTGATCACCCGAAGAAAAGTTGTTCGGACCGCTCCAGGTGTAACTGACCGGAACGTTGGCATTGCCGTTCAGGGTAATCGTCGTAGCCGCACAAGTCAGCGTTCCGGTTGTCGAAGTAGGCTGCGGTGCAGTCTGGTCGGCCAAAACAGTCGCCTCCGCAGTGGAAGTACAGCCGTTGTCGCCAGTTACGGTCAACAGGTAGGTACCCGGAACGGAGGTGTTCGGGTTTTGGTCGGAGGAAGTAAAGCTATTCGGTCCAGTCCAGGCCCAGGTTACGTTGTTAGCCTGGGAGTCGCCCTCGAGGTCAAGGTTCGGCGTAGTACAGGTAACCGTACCGCCAGTGGCCGTGGCGCCGGGAGCGGCATCGTCCAGAATGACATCGGCCGTAGCGATGGCCGTACAGCCATTTAAGGGGTCCAACACCGTGAGGGTATAGACGCCTGGAACGGTTACGGTGGGGTCTTCCAACGTAGAGGTAAAGTTGTTCGGCCCGGTCCAGGTCAGGATTACGCCTGGGGTAGTGGAGCCGCCGTCCAGGGTCACGTCGTTGATGGTGCAATTCATCGTTCCACCGGCAGCGGAAACGGACGGCACGTTGCTATCCGGCATCACTGTTGCGGTGGCAGTGGTCGTACAGCCGTTCGGAGCGGTGACGGTCAGGATGTATACGCCGGTATTGGAAACAGTGGGGTTCGGGCCGGAAAAGTTACCGCCGCTTGGCCCCAGCCAGGCATAGGTCACGTTCGGTGTCGTCGAAGTGCCGCTAATAGTGGTAGTGGAAGACGTACAAGTAATAACGCCGCCTGTCGCCGCGGCATCCGGTGTGGCAAAATCGCCATCAACCGTGGCCGTTGCCGTTTGCGTGCATGCGTTCAAACCGGTCACTGTCAGGGTGTAAACACCTGCCGCTGTAACGGTGGGGTCCTGTTTGGTCGAGGTGAAATTATTCGGCCCTGTCCAGCCGTACGTAACATTGGGCGTAGTGGAACCGCCGTCCAAATCCAGGTTGGGCATAGCACAAGAAATGGTGCCGCCCACGGCTGTGGCGGTGGGCAAATTCGTATTCCCCAAAACAGTGGCTGTTGCTGTGGCCGTACAACCATTCGCCGGGTTGGTCACCGTCAGGGTGTAAACGCCGGCGGTATCGGTGGTTGGATTTTGTTGGCTGGAGTTGAACCCGCCGGGGCCTGCCCAGGCAAACGTTGCATTATTCGTGGTGGAATTACCGGTGAGGGTCGCCACGGGTGTAATGCAACTGATGGTATCGCCCAAAGTACTGACATTGGGCGGCGTATTATTGAGGGTTACTGAAGTGGTTGCCGATGCAGTACAGTTATTGGTCGAGTTCGTGATGGTGACCGTGTAGGTACCGGTCGCGCTGACCGTCGGATTTTGTGTTGTGGACGTAAACCCGTTCGGACCGCTCCAAGAAAAAGTTGGTGTGGGCGGCGCATTGGTTACTGCCTGTAGCGCCACCGAGGTGTTGGTACAACTGAGTACCCCACCCACGGCCGATGCTGAAGGCGGCGTCGTATTCCCGACAACCGTCACCGAAGCCGTGTTGGTGCAACCGTTGGCCGCGCTGGTGACGGTTACCGTATAGGTGCCGGCAAGGGTAGCAATGGGGTTGGGTATGTTGGTTGCGCTCAGCCCGGTGGTCGGCCCCCAGGCATAAGTCGGATTCGTCGCGTTGGTCGTCGTATTGAGCTGAGCTTGCGGATTTCCGCAACCCAGTACGCCTCCGGTCGCTGACACGGTCGGCGGCGTGGTATTGCCCGTAACCATGATGGTGTCATTGGCTACGCAATAATTACCGCCGGCTGAAGCTGTTACGGTGAGTATGTATGTACCCGCCTGCGTCACAATCAGCGAATTACCGGTACCCAGAACGGTACCTGCCGGGTTTTTCCAAACTTTGGTCCCGGGCGAAGGCGCCGATGTAAGTACGATCGTATCGTTGTTGCAGGACAATACGCCGTTAGGAATAATATCCGCTACGGGTTCCAGAATTAATATGGAAAAGTTGATCAAACTATCGCAGCCTTGATACGATTCGCAAACGTGCGAGAACGAACCGCCATCGCAGTATTGCTCGCCACAAATCGTAATGCAGTCGCCGGCGCAAATCGTTCTGGGCGGCAAATAGGTGATGATCGGCGCTTTTACCGTCACCTGTTTGCGCACCACACTGTCGCAGCCTTGGTAGGATACGAAGGTCGTTTCATAAGTGCCGGAATTATACGCAAAATCGCCCCAGGGAAGCTCGTAAGGCAAGTCTTCATTACAAACCACCACCGGCGGCAAAATAGTCGGGGGGATCGGTTGCACCAAAACGTTGATGCACTTCGGCGTCCCGTCATTGCAGGAGTTGGCCGGCGTCACACAAACCTGACCACTGTTGGGGCCCATGGTTATTTGAACGATATTACCACCTGGCGCAGGAAAAGTTGCGGGGGGCGGCTGACCATTGATCAAACTGCCCGGAGGGCCATCCCAAGTGTAGGCGCCAGCCCCAGTGACAGCGGGAATGCTATACGTTACCGTAGCGCCCGGACAAACCTTGAGCGGACCGGAGAGATTCCCGGTAGGGCCAACGTTGGGCGCCTGTACGGCGCTGGGCGGCGTGACGGTTATCGTAAAATCGCATTGGTCGCCGGCATATCCATCGATCAATAAATAATAGTTGACGCCAGGGGTCATGCTTGCTGTAATGGATACGGGTGTCGTACCGCCGCCGGACGAACCGCCGTTGCAAGCAATAGGAGAACTGGAACAACTGGTATAAAGCGCAATTTGAACGCCATTGCCACCGGTACAGTTGCTGGGCGTAGCCGTAAAGGTTGCGGCTGGAGAACCAGCGATAAATCCTAACCATTGCTCATTTTCAATAGTACCGCAAAATCCCGGAGGTGTTTGGCCGGTGTAGCCCGATGAAGAGCCCATGTAACCATTGAAGTTGCAATAAATACAAATGTCGGAGCAAAGGTCGGCTGCGGGAGTGGTGTTCGAGGGACAAGGCGGCGGCAGTTGTGCCTTTAAGCCCCATGCTGCCAAAAACAGCATTCCCAATGCTAGTAGTTTTTTTACCATGAAACGGTAGTTTTTAGTGTTGAAACTTTAAGCGATCAGAGCATCAGATCATCGGGTTATATCTGACCGGTTTGGGAAAGAAGGATTATTATTCTGCAAAGGAAGGAAGAATTTTATTTCGAGCCGGTGTTTTTTGCCCATTTTAACGGAGATTGTAACCGGATAAAACACAAAATAAATCAGCGGATTAAATCTGTTTTTCAGTTTGCTTACTACTGAAAAGGCAAATACATGTTGAAAAATTTTATCTTTACAAAGCATGAAGTCAACGCAATAATGTGAGGCTTCCGGTAAAGGTCTCTTCCGCTCCATCCACAAATAATAAGGTCAAAAAGTAAGTGTACACCCCGGCAGGCGCCTCTTGGTTGAGGGAGCTGCCGTCCCAGGTTTTTAACGGGCCAGCTGGCGAAAGGTTTCCGGTTTCAAATACCTGGTTGCCCCAGCGATCGAAAATTTTTAACTGTTTCACCAACTGTACCGCTGGCCCGAAACGCAGCTCAAAATACCCGTTCTCCTTCGAACCGGGCATGAAAACATTGGGGAGATAAATCTGACGGCGCCGGTCAACAATCAAGCGAACTGAATCCCGACCGAGGCAACCATTTCCATCCTTAGCCTGCACGGTAATTCGCCTGGAATGTACCGCCAGAAACGCCTGGTAAAACGTTCCTGCAGACGCAGAATCAAGTAGTGGTTCCCAAATCACCGTGTCCAGCGCGTGCGCCGGATAGGTACTTTGCCCCATTAGATACACTGAATCGCCTAACGCTGCCTCGATGTCGGGCCCCAGGTCAATTTTTATTTCCGGAGGCTCCGGCACTTCAATGATTTCCGACCATCGGCAGCCGGCGGCATCCTCCACTTCCACTGAATAAATTCCGGCAGGAAGCTGTTGGCGCTGCGGCACGTTTTCAAACGAACTGCCGTCCCAACTAAATAAAAATGGCGCTGTTCCGCCCAGCACACTGTCGATTTGAATCCTGCCGTTTCGCGCTCCAAAACAACGAACCGGCCCGACCTGCATCCGCAAGCCCTCAATCGGTGCCCCCGCCAATAACACTTCGGTGTCGTCTGTCGCCTGGCAACCCCAACTGTTTTCCCCCAGCAACTGATACACGCCCGGTTGGGTCGCCCAAAATGCAAGGCTGTCTACGCCTCCAAGCGTTTGCCCATTGAAATGCCAAACGAGGCTGATGGTCCCGTCGGAAGGCGCCACTTCCCCCTGCACCAGTACGGAATCGGTCAAACAATCCAGTTGCCCCGTGACCGTTGCTTTCACCCTTGGAACGGGCAGGATTTTTACTTGCAGCAAAACACTGTCGTCCGGACAAATTCCCCCACCACTCACCACATGGTGAAATTCGTACAAACCCGCGCTCAGTTCGTTCGCCAACAAAACAGCAGAATCAACCGACCAAACCCCGGCAGGCAAATTTCCAGTCCCGGAATACTGCCACTCGCCCGTATCCGGGTTGCCGCTCAAAAAGGTTGGAAGCCGCACAACCGGCGCCGCGCCTTGGCAATATTCCGGACCATCCGCGACGGTCCCTGCCTGCGGCTTTTGCCGAACCTGAACCCAAACACTGTCGCTCAGCGCGCGGCTGCAGGTTGGCGTTCCGGAATCCACGACTTTTAAAAGACGGTAAATAGTGTTTTCTGCAGGCGTAATCAAAACCGGCTGCAAGCCAGGCTGGCTGAGCGATTGCGCGAATGGCGCGCCTGTTCCGTCTGTGTAGTAAACCGTTACCGGGAATTGCCCGGCGCCTTCCAAAAACAAATGTGCTGTCGAGCCCAAACACACCGTGGTGTCTCCACTCAGCTGCGCCTCGGGCAGCTCGCGCCACAACACCGGCTGCCCGGCGCAAACGGAAATACAGGGATCGTTCCAGTCGGGCGCGCCCCCGGTATGCTGTACGGCTACTGCTGAAATATAATAAATGGTACCGGTTTGCATGCCCGGAGCCAGATAAAACACCGGCGCATCGCGCACGTGCAGGATATTGCCCAACACGGTCCCGGGCTGGTCGTGTAAAACAAATACCAGGGTGTCTCCTGGCGCTAAAACCGCATTTTGATGCCAAAGCGCCACCGCGCTATCCAGGGCGCAATAGGCGCCGGGCGTTGTATCCATTGTGCCGGAAAAGGTGGCGCACCCGCAACCGTGCTGCCCGGCAATTTCCGGCGTGGCGCAACCATTGGCATCGACGACCGTAAAAGCGTACCCGCCATTGTTGGGCAATAATGCCGATAGAAATGCCCCGCCATTCAGGGCCCCGCCCAAACCGTCGACCAGGTAGGGCGGCAAGCCTCCGGCCACTGAAAAGGCCAGGGTGTAAAAGTTGTTGAGCGGCTGACAAATCGCCTCTATGTTTTTAACTTCCGGCTGCGCTAAAAAAACAGCCGCCATCGTGTCGCTGGCCGAACACAAGCCGTTATCGACCGTCCATCTGAAAATGTAAACGCCTGTCTCCTGCACGCTTACGGATGTAGCCGCCAGGCCAGGGGCGTTGAACATTGCCAGACCGGGGCCGCTTTCCTGCGCCCACTGCCCGATAGCCCCGGCCACAGGCTCGGCAGTAAGTTGGGCGGTCAGACCGCACTGTTTAAAGGAAATACCGGCATTCGCGCCAGGTGGTTTTTTGAAAACGACCGGCTGCCCGGCCGCCACGGAATAGCAAGGATCGTTCGGGTCCGGCCATCCATTTTTTTTATTGCCGGCAACTACCGAAACATAGTATACCGAGTCAATTTGCATGCCGCCGCTGAAGGTGAACACACCGCTTTGGTTTTGCGCAAGCACTTGACCCAAACTTGTTCCGGACAAGGTGTGCAGCACAAATGCCAGGGTATCATTATGGTCCAGCATAATACCCTGCGGCAAGGCTATTGCAATCGAATCGCCGGCACAGGCCTGTCTTACTTCCGGGGCCATAACGCCTGCCGAAGTGCCGCAGCTGCAAAAATGTTGCAAGCCCAGGCTTGGACTGGAGCAAAGTCTGGTGTCTGTAATTTTTATAAAAAAACTATCGCCGCTCAACACAGGCGCCGATAAAAATAAATCGCCTTGAATAAAAGTATTGTTGACAGAATAGGGTGGGGCGCCGCCGGAAATATTTACTTGAACAGTATAGGACACATTCAGGCTGTCGCATACAAATTCCCAGGCAGCTATGGCCGGTTTGCTGTTAAAGGTGATCAGTGCCTCGTCCTGGAACGAACAACCTGAATAGTCGGTATTCCATACAAAGACATACGTCCCGGGCTGACTGACCTCGACCGTCGATTGCGAAGCGGCGCTATCTTCAAACCACGGAGCGGCAGCGCCGGCTGGGCCGGCTGCCAGCGTCCAAAAACCGCTGGGCGGACTGGCATCGAGCACAATTTTTTCACCGCAAACACTCGCGTCTAAACCCGCATCCACAACCACCGGCGCAACAAATAGTACCGGCTGCCCGGCCGCCACACTCAGACAAGGGTCGGCCAGATCGAGCTGCCCGTTCGACCAAGTCCCCGCGACAGCCGAAATGTAATAGGTGGAACCATAATCCATGCCGGGCCCAAACTGAAAAACGCCGCTGGCATTTTGCCCGAGGATTTTCCCCAAACCGCCACCCGCTTGGGTATGCAAAACGAAAATCAGGGTGTCGTTCCCGTCTAAAATTTGTCCACCCAAATGCGCGGCCTGAACCGATCCGCCCGGGCAAACGCGCAGGAGCGCCGAATCCATCCCGCCTGCTGCAGTCAGGCACGGACAAGAAACCGTGTCTTTCCAGGTCGCAGAACAACCGTTAGAATCCGTAAAAACCACTTCAAAAAAAGAGCCGCTGGCCAATAGTGGCGAATCGTACAGGTTGCTGTCCAACAGGAGGCCGGATGCCTGAAATGGCGCGGTTCCCCCACCCAGCGAAAGGGCTAGCTGCAGGGAATCGTTGGCGGCTGTACATTGAAGCGCTTCCGCTCCGATGGAAAGCGCCGGATGGAATAGAATATTTACAGAATCCGAAACCGGACAGGCGCTCCCGGCCAACCGCCATTCAAATACATAATTGCCGGATAGCGTCACTTTCACCCCGGTGTTTGCCTGTAAGCTATCGGCAAAACCCGAAAGCCCCGGGCCGGACAGCTGTCGCCAGACGCCGGCCGTACCCGCCGGGGAAGCAATGGCTTGCAACACGACCGCGTTCCCGCACACTACAGTGTCGGCGCCGGCAAAAGCTGGCTCGACGGCGCGAATCGCCACAGCGCGGCATTCAGCCGGCCCAATCCCGCAAGCATTTTGAGCGCTGAGACATACCTGGCCCATCCCGCCCTGGGCCGGCCAGTACACGGTTATTGCTGAACTATCGGCGTTCCCCACTATTTGACCGCCGGTAATTTCCCAAACATACTTTTCTGCCCCCGTCGCCGGCAGAGCGGAATACACCGAAATACTCCCCCCGCATACGCTGTCGGGCCCTGCCAGCACCGGCGTCCCGGGCAGTTCTCCTACCCAGAGCTCTTTGCACAAAGCGGCGCTGGTATCGCAGTCGCCTGCCGCGCGCACGCAAACCAGGCCCGGATCGCCCGGCGTCCAAACCAGCCAAACCGAATCGGAGGCTACCGCGCCAATGGCCTGGGCATTCGGCGGAAATTGCCAAAGAAAGGACTGCGCGCCTATTGAAGGGAACGCGACCAGCAAGGTGGTATCGCCGGCGCAAATCACCGCAGGAGCAGATAGACTATCCGGAGCGCCAGCCGCTGGTTTTAAACCGATATCCAGGCAGGCTGCCGGCCCCAGCCCGCAAGCATTTTCTGCCCGAACACAGAGGGCGCCGGCATTGCCGGCCCCCCACCGCAACTGTATACTATCGGTATTGAATCCGGATAGAACGCTCACCCCGGCCGGAAACGTCCACACATAACCCGAAGCGCCCGGTACCGTGTCGATACGCCAATTGCCCAGACTGTTCGGACAGATTGCAACCGGACCGTAAATGGACGCTGGTTGGGCTGGCAGCTCCTGTTGGGCGCTGAGCGTCACTTGCGCGGTATCGCAACAACTCGCCCCGTTTTTCAGGGCGCACAACACCAATCGATAATCACCTGGTTTGTCGGCAATAGCCTGCGGCAAATCGACCGGGCCAGCGAGGTTGCCGCCATTGAATGCCGTCCAGGAAAAATTTTGTCCGGAGGCGGGGTGAGCGCTCGAAAGCGTTTGTTGCGGCGTATCGCAGGTCAAGATTCCCGGAGACTCGATTGCGGCATCCGGCGCTAAAACAGTCAGGTGCAAGACCACCAGGCTATCGCAGCCATTTCCCCCGGACAGGGCGCGGCTGTGCCATCCCGGGGTGCAAATGGTGTCAAATCCCGGCGTGCCGGAGCATTGTCCGGCGCAAACGATTTCTTCCAGGGTATCTGAAGCCAGGGGCAGCACGTTCAGGTTTAAATAGGCCTGGAAAGAACAGCCGTTTTGATGAACCTGGATGGCGTACTGGCCCGTGGCGCAGTATTTTTTTCCATAAAAATCATAACAGGCCGGCGCGCAAATGGTAGCCGTGTCGTACACTGCCGGCGCAGGAGGCAAGATGGCGACCGCCACACAGTTCGGGGTGATGTTTCCACAAAAAGGCGGGGTGGCCGAGTTGAGTTGGGCCGCCAACTGCGTCACGGTAAACATGCCGTCGGGCGGCGGAATCTCGGTGCTGTCGGCAGCCAGGTAGGAAAGTCCGCAAACAGAGTATTTCCCGGAGGGCAAGCCAGTTAAATCCGGTACGGTGTCGTATTTAATGATGATGCCGCCCGATGCGACCACATAGCTGTAATCATATACGGCGGGCGGAGGCGGGCTTTGCGGGGGCGCGTACGTCGGCGGCAGATTTAAGCGCAGAGTGGAATCGCCGACACAGGCCGAAATATCGCTCTGCAGCAAATTGCCCGCGTTGGCTTCGCAGGTGGTGCATTCCACACCGCTTGGGTCGCAAAACAGAATGGAGTAGTTGAAAAAATTGCCCACGTCTTCGTTGAGCCCATCGGTTACCGACAGAGTCCACTGCCCATTCACCGGCCCCTGGTTGAAATCTTCCAGACAACCGGCGTTGGGGTAATACGAGCCGGTGTAGTTTCCTAAAATACCCCAGGGTTGGTCGTTGGTCCACACTTCAGCAAAGCCGGGATCGGGGTCGGCGGGTACGCTGCAAGGCACAAAGGTGATATTCCAGCTGGCGCCATCGGTTTCGCCAAACATGCCCACCGGTTGGATCAGGGTTACGGTTTGGCCGGCCGGCGAAGTCAGCTGCACGCTGAGGTCGCCCAGGTATTCGTGGTTGAAATGCAGCACCACCCCGCAAACCCCTTGGCCGTTTTGTCCCAGGGTAGGATTGCCGGCATTTTGTACATGGATATAAAAATTGCCCTGAAAATTATCGTACAAAAACTGCGGGCAGTTGGTACAGGAGCACCCATTTTGACCTTGTACACCAGAAAGCCCCGCGAGCGTCAGCGCAGCCAGCAGGAGCAATTTTGCCGAAAAATCTGGAAGCCTGACCAGCCTGCTGATTCGCACTGCCGAAACCGGTTCGGCAACGGAGCGCCGCACCCGGTTCGGCAGCGCGGCGCCAAACAGGGTTCGGCGATACCTGCCACAGCCATTTTGATAAATGTCCATTAATATGGTCAAAAACAAATTGCTCACCCCAAAAATGAACCTTGTTATAAATACCGGGCAGATAACAGGATTAAATAAGGAACGAGCTTGTTATTTGATCGTTCCTAAGCGGGCTTTTCGGGCGCGTCCAAAAATTGGCGCCACGCCTGGCCGAACCGCTTGATCTTCAATTCCGGGATTCAGGTGTGGCACAGGTTTTTGAGCACGCCCGGCTTTTCGGCCGAAAAGTACGAATTGTCGGGCAATCCCTTCTGGATAAAGAGAAGGTCGGAGTCCTAAATATCCTGATATTCCTGTCAGTCAAAATGCTCTTGGTCGGCCACCGCCAGAAGCCAGTTTTCTTCAAAGGGCAAATTTTGCCCTAACTTTGCCAAGGAAGATGTTTGCTCTTTTAGAGCCTATCCCTAAGAAGGTTTTCGGACAGGCTCTTAATCACTTAATTGCTCGCAGATGAAGCCAATCTGTTTCGCGCTGCTTTTCCTGCCCTTTGCTTTTCAAAAAAATTTGTGCGGGCAATCCTTGCCGCACGTCCCGGGCCAATACCTCGTGCGCTTCCACACCGAACAGCCGGAAGTCGATTTTCTGGACCGGTTGAAGCGCGCTCCCGGCGGGCAAAACCTGCGCCTGGCCGGCCCCGTGTCGCGCCAGATGAACATCTGGCTGTTTGAACAGTCTGGCGCCGAACCCGTCGAGCAATTTTACCTGGATTGGTTTCGCCGTCAACCGGAAGTGTCGGCCGCTCAGTTCAACCACATCCTGGAGTACCGCCAAACCGCGCCGCTTTTGCTGCCTGACGACCCGCTTTTTTACCAGCAATGGCAACACATGAATACCGGCGCCGGCGGGGGGACGCCCAATGCCGACCTCGACTCCGACCTGGCCTGGGACATTACGACCGGCGGCCTCAGCCCCTTGGGCGATACGATCGTGGTGGCGGTGATTGACGGCGGGCTGGATGCCAACCATGAAGACCTTCAGGGCAACTTGTGGCGGAATTACAGCGAAATCCCCGGCGACAGCCTCGACAACGACCACAACGGGTACGTGGATGATTACCGGGGCTGGAACGTGTACCAAAACAACGACAACATCGCCGGCAATACCACCGGGCACGGCACTCCGGTCGCCTCGGTGATTGCCGCGCGGGGTAACAATGCTCTCGGGGTAAGCGGGATAAACTGGCAGGTCAAGTTGATGTTCGTAGCGGGTAACAGCCTGGAATCTCAAATTTTAAAAGCTTACGATTATGTCCTCAACGCCCGCAAGACCTACAACCGGAGCGCAGGAAAGCAAGGCGCATTTGTCGTAGCCGTCAACTGCTCCTGGGGAATTACCTACGGCCAGCCCGGCGATGCGCCGCTTTGGTGCGCCGCTTTCGATTCACTGGGCGCCGCAGGTATCTTAAGTGTGGCCGCCACCGCCAACGCCGCCCTGAATATCGATTCGGTGGGCGACCTGCCGACGGCTTGTCCGAGTGCGTTTCTGGTTTCGGTTACCAACCTCAATAAGTGGGATCAAAAGTCGGCCTCCGCAGCTTGGGGCGCCACGACGATCGACCTGGGCGCCTATGGGAAAGACATTTTTACCGCCGGCCCCAACAATACTTACGGCTTTTTCTCCGGCACTTCCTTTGCCGCGCCACAAGTATCAGGGGCCGTGGCGCTGCTCTATTCCGCCCCTTGCGACAACCTCGCCTATTGGGCCAGAGGCGCCCCGGCGCTGGCAGCCTTGCGCGTGAAACAAAGCTTGTTGGGCAGCGCCGTACCGAACGCGTCCCTGCTCGGGAAAACGGTTTCCGGAGGCCGGCTCGGATTGTACCACCTGCTTCAGGATTATGAAGACAGCTGTCAGGATTGCCTCACGCCCTTTGCCGTCCAAATTTCGGCGCTGGATAAAACTACCCTCCGGCTCGACTGGCCCCCTCTGCCGCAGTGGCAACAGGTGGGTTTGCGTTGGCGAAAAAAAGGCGAACCCATCTGGGCTTATCTGCCCGAAGTGAGCCCGCCCTGGCTGTTGAGCGGTTTACAAACCTGCACCTCCTATGAGTTTTCCCTGCGCGGGCTGTGCAATGCGCTGAGCTGGAGCGACTGGAGTCCGGAAATAGCCCTGCGCACTAAAGGCTGCTGCGCAGCGCCGGCTTTCATCAGTATCAGCCAACTGAGCGACAGTACGGCAGCGCTGCATTGGAGCCCCTCGGCCGGGGCAAAAAACTATGAATTGCGGTTGCGGCCGGCCGGCGGCGTTTGGCAAACATGGGTGTCGGCGGCGCCTGCATGGGGATTGTCGGACTTACAGCCTTGCACCACTTACGAGCTGGAGTTGCGTTCCAGCTGTGGCACGGATAGTATTTCCGATCCGGTATTTTATGCCTTTGACACTCCCGGATGCAGCCGTTGCGCTGGAAACGATTATTGCCCCGCTACGGCTGAATCGGCCAGCACGGAATGGATCGGCAGCGTCCAAATTGGCAGTTGGATCAATCTTTCCGGCGGCGGCCCCGGCTATGTCGATTACACCCGCTCTCCGGTGGCGCCGATCAATTTACCTCCCGGACTTCCCCTGCCGGTTACGATCCAACCCGCCTACTCCGGACAGGCCTACAAAGCCTTCTTCCGAATTTTTATCGACTACAATGCAAATGGCGTTTTTACCGACCCCGGCGAACTGGCCTTCGACCCGGGCTTTGCCAGCGATGCGCCGGTAACCGGCTGGATTTCGGCGCCCGACAATGTATCGCCTGGCCCAAGCCGTTTGCGCGTGTTGATGAAATACAACGACGGGTCGAGCGGCCCTCCCGGCCCCTGCGAGTCCTTTTTGTTTGGCCAGATAGAAGACTATTGCGTCTATTTGGGCCCCATCGCCAATACTGCGGAAATGAATCCGGCCGGGCGCATCGAGGTGTTTCCGCAGCCTGCTTCAGACCGGCTTCTTCTGCGCTTCGAAAAACCATTGCCCCGCGAGGCTGCCTGCAGCCTGTTTTCGGCGCAAGCAACCGCCATACTTCAGCAAACCCTGCCGGCCAATCAGCACCAGTTTGAAGTGAATACCAGCGCGCTTCCCGCAGGCCTGTATTTCCTGCAAATCCAAACTCCTTCGGGGATAATTTTCAGGCAAAAAATAGTGCTTGTTCGGTAGGGGCCGATAGGGTTCAAAAATCTGTGCCACACCTAAATCCCGGAATTGAATATCAAGCGGTTCGGCATTTTTTCAGCGATCCCTTTTTCGAAAAAGAAGACCTTTTTTCTCTCTACCCAGACCTTTTTTCCCAAAAAGAAGACCTTTTTTCGGCAATCCCAGACCTTTTTTTTCAAAAAGAAACGCTTCTTTTTCCCCACCCAGACCTTTTTTTCGAAAAAGAAACGCTTCTTTTTCCCATCCCAGACCTTTTTTCCGAAAAAGAAATCCTTTTTTCGGCGTTCCCAGACCTTTTTTTCCAAAAAGAAACGCT
>CAZVZH010000067.1:0-21115 GCA_964630705.1 uncultured Saprospiraceae bacterium
CAGGCACCCGAGCCCACGCCCGAACAGCAACAAGAATCCAGCTCCTACCTCCAACTGGGGGAAAACGCACTGGCTAAAGGGGACTACTTGCTGGCAAAGTACTGTTGGGATCGCGTAACCGAACTGCAACCGGAACAACCCGGCATTTACAGAAAACTGGCTTTGCTGACCAGCGAACACCTGACCGACTACAAAGAAACTGCCGCGCATTACCTGGAGCAGGCGCTGGCTGAATCGCCCGACGATGCCGACTTGCACTACCGCCTGGCTGTTTTGCTGCGCGACCACCTCGATCAGCCGGGCAAAGCGCTCCAGCATTTCCGCGACGCAGTGGTCGCACAACCCGAACACGGACAAGCCTGGATTGCCCTGGCCCAATTCACCCTGGAAGCCGGCGACATCGCACAAGCGGCCTCCTTGTACCAACATGCCCTCGAAGTCGCCCCAGACCTTCAATCGGCGGAGCTCGATGCCCGGTTCTTACCGCCCGCGGCGCAACCAGCCCCCCAGCCAGAACAACCCGTTGCTCCGGAACCGATTCATCAAACCCCTGAACCGGCCGAAACAGCAGCAATCGCAGCCCCGGCGCCACAGCCGCCCCCGGCGCCTCCAGCCGAGCAGCTGACGGTACTGATCACCGGCGCCAGCTCCGGCATCGGACGGGCCACTGCCGCCCTGTTTGCACAACATGGGCACCGCCTGATTCTTACCGGCCGGCGGGCGGAACGGCTGGAAGAGTTAAAATCGCTGTTGCAGGCTGATTACAAAAATGAAATGATCCTGCTTCCATTCGATGTACGCGACCAAGTCGCAGCGGAAAAATACTTCGGCAGCCTACCGGAAAACTGGCAAAATATCGACATTCTGATCAACAATGCCGGCCTGGCAAAAGGCCTGGCGCCGATTTACGAAGGCGAGATTGAACACTGGGAAACCATGATCGACACCAATCTGAAAGGTTTGCTGTACATGACCCGCTTGGTTGCACCAGGCATGGTCGAACGCCGGAAAGGCCATATCATCAACATAGGCTCGGGAGCGGGCAAGGAAGTATACCCGAATGGCAATGTGTACTGCGCCACCAAATTTGCTGTCGACGGGCTCACCCGCGCCATGCGGCTTGATCTCTACCAGCACAATGTCCGCGTCAGCGAAGTCAGCCCCGGCCACGTGGAGGAAACCGAATTTGCCCTCACCCGCTTCGACGGAAACGCCGAAAAAGCGCAGATTTACAACGATTTTCAACCGCTGAAAGCTTCCGATGTCGCGGAGTTGATCTATTTCATCGTTACCCGGCCGCCCCACGTCAACATCCAGGATGTCTGGATTATGGGCACCCAGCAGGCTGGCTCCAATCATATCCACCGCTCTGGCCGATAGCTTGAGCGACCGCTAGGGGGGGCGACCGCTAGGGGCGCCCCTACTAAAAAACTGCCCGCCAACCCGAAGGCGGCAGGCAGTATTTAGAACCATGAAAACTTCAAACGTAAAGGCGCCGGACCAAAAACGACCTCAAAGATGCAGCCGGGCTTTTTTAGCCAGCAACTGTTCTTCAGTTTCCGGCCGATCAGGGTCGGGCACGCAACAATCCACCGGACAAACCGCCGCGCATTGCGGCTCTTCGTGAAACCCTACGCACTCCGTGCATTTATCCGGAACAATGTAATACAAATCGTCGGACACAGGTCGCTGTTTCTGGTGCGCATCTACCTCATCCCCCCCTTCCAGCACATAATTTCCCTGCACCGTATTTCCATCGGAAATAGCCCATTCCACGCCGCCTTCATAAATGGCGTTGTTCGGGCACTCCGGCTCACACGCGCCGCAATTGATGCACTCGTCTGTGATAATTATAGCCATACAGTTTTTCTATCTTTTTTCCGGTTGTTAAGAGCCTGATGGGGATTTTCCTCTGGAGGAAAATCCCCATCAGGCTCTTAACAACCGGATAGCAGTTTGGTTGGCCGGCAAAGATAATAAAAGGCTATTGCGTCTTAGGTACCGCCCGCACGAAGGAATCGATATTTTCCTGGTCGAGTTTACGCTTGAGTGCATATGCCTCCTGTCGGTTGCTAAAAGTATTTACACAAACCGAATGGTAGGGCGAATTCGGGAATCGAACGATTTTCACTCCGGCATGCCCAGCCTCCTGAAGGGTTTTCAGGTGGTTTTTGGCGCGCTCTTCTTCCTGGAATGAACCAGCGATTACATAGTACTGGTCCTCATCACCGCTGGAAACAACCACCGGATTGCTGCTCAGCGGCGGCGCCGTATTTACATTTTTATTCGGAACGCTACCGGTATTACCGCCCGGTTTAACGCCCTGGGTAGCCGGAGCATTTGCCGCCGGGGCAGGCGCAGGAGTGGCGCCCGTAGTTTCATAGGTTGGTTTCCCGTCCACATAAACCATGGCAGCGCCTTGAATACCGGTCAGAATACGCACCTCCGTTCGCCGGTTGCGGGCGTGCTCTTGTTCGGTGCAACTGACACCGTCGCGGCACTGATTGCGGGGTTCGCTTTCGCCGTAACCTACCGGACTGAGCCGGTCGCGCGCAATGCCTTTTTCAATAAGATATTCCACCACGCCATCTGCGCGGCGCTGACTCAACTCCTGGTTATACTTGGACGAGCCGCGGCAATCAGTATGACTGGCCAGTTCGATTTTGATCGAAGGCTGCTGCTTGAGCAGCGACACCAACAAGTCGAGGTCTTTGCGCGCATCGGGCCGCAGCGTAGCATCATTGAAATTGTAGTAAATATTGGGGAGTTCAATCACCGTACCCGGCATCAGCGGCGCCACAGAAAAGTTTTGCATCATGATTTGGTTCGGCAGGCTCCAGCCTTCGGTGTTGATATCGGTTGTTCCGATATGGCGCCCCCCCTGATACAAATCGATGCGGTATTTGGTCGTGCGCTCCAGGTGGTGGTCGATCAGGCCGTTGGCATCGGCGATGACCGTATCGCGGCTGCCGTTGGCTTGATTGGTCAGCACGAGCATGGCGCCGGCCAGTGGGGCGTTGGTCACGTAGTTGAACACCGACGCGTTCCAGCGGACCTTACCCGAAAACGCCGATTTTTCAAGGGCGGCAGTCAGCTCGTTTCCAGGCTTGGAAATGGCCAGCCGCAACTGTTTGGTCTGATAATCTTCCTTAGAAACGATCACCACGTAGTTGCCGGGTTTCACTTCGGTCAAAAATCGGCCTTGCGCATCGGTGGTGCCGGTAATGCCCTTGTCGGGCGGCAAGGCTACCATCACATCTTTGCCGTTTACTTTTTGAATCGTAATGAGGTTGCCGTTTTCATCGCGGCCGATCACGGTATTGGCGTCGTAATTGAGTACGCGCACCTCAGCATTCGGGATGATTTGTCCGGAGACTTTGTCCGTGACCGTCACTGCCAGGTCGAGGTTCCGGTCTGGAACCCGCTGATTTTGCAGCAGATAATCATCGAGATTGCCATTTTCGGTGTGGAAACTGAAAATGTCGTCGCCGCCTTTGGTCGTTTGGCCGTTTGTAGAAAAATAGCCGTTGATCTTGTTCAGGTCGACAATCAGGCCGAAATCATCCCCGCTGGTGTTGAACGGCTCGCCCATGTTGACGGGCTTGGTCCAATCCGAGCCATCGGGGATAACGTAGTATAAATCAAAGCCGCCTTTTCCACCCAGGCCGTCGGAAGCATAGTACAAGGTATTGTCGGCGTGCACAAACGGGAAGGCTTCGTTGCCTTTGGAGTTGACCGCGCCGCCCAGGTTCACCGGCGCGCTCCACGATTCGCCGACGCGGTAGCACACATAAATGTCCATCCCGCCAAAACCGCCGGGCCGGTTGGAGGCAAAAAACAGCTTGTCGCCGTCGATGCTGATCGCCGGGTGGCAATCGTCAAACTGGTTATCGTTGAACGGCAAGGGCTGCGGCTCGCTCCATACGGCGCCAGACTTTTGCGCCGTGTAAATCCGCATTTTTTGAATATCGTCTTTCGCAATTTTGACCTTGCCGTCGATCAGCGCATTTCTCGAAAAGAAAATGGATTCCGCTGTTCGGTCAAAACACACCGGGCCTTCGTGGTACAAGGAGGACAATTCCTTGGCAAAAGGCTCCGGCGCCTGCAGCGCGCCCTCGGTGTTGCGGCGCGAGCGCAGGATCGACATGGCCGGGAGTTTGAGTTGCTCGTCGGTCCGTTTTTTCAAACCCGCCGTATTGGTGGAAATGAAAACGATCCCGTCTTCGTAAAAAGTAGGGCTAAAGTCGAGGCCATCGGTATTGATCGCGGCTTCGTTTTTCAGTTCAACGGTCACCGGCGCCGTGCTACCCGGCGCGGTTTGGGCGCCCAACGTGCTGGCGCCGAGCGACAAAGCGATGAACCATACTAGATGCTTACTGGCATTCATAGTTCCGTGGTTGGAGTGGTAAAGTTTGATTATGCGATGTTCGGGCGGCTTATGAATCGATTACATGAAAAAGCGCGGATTCGACATGTTTTTCTTCTTGCTGACCCGCTTGAGGTCGGCTTGGAACAACAGTTCGATGGAGCCCGCGGTATAATCTTTTACGTCGGACAAGGAAAAATCATAGGCCACACCCACGCCAAATTGCGGATGCGCCTGCCAAAATAGCAATAAATCCATGGAATCGCCGCCGCCGTTGCCGCCTGCGCGGTAGGAAAGCCCGGCGATTACTTTTTCCCTGATTTCCAGGTTGAGGTTGACATCCACGTCGAAGGGCGCATTTTTGACATATTTGGTTAAAATGGCCGGCATCAGGTTGATGTCCTCGCTGAGTTCCAAAATAGCGCCGGCCATACCGTAAAAGTGCTGGTATTCCTTCGCCGTATTAAATCCGCTGGGCAGAGGGCCATCGTTGATCCCGATGGTATTGGCGTAAATACGCGGCACCGAAAACCCGGCGTAAAAGCGATCGTCGTACGTAAAATACAAGCCCGCGCCTACATTGGCAAAAACAGAGCTGATCTTGTTGGGATCCAGCGAGTTGTCGCCGCCAGGGCCCGAGGGGTCGGGCGTTTGGGCATTGGAAAAATCCACGCTCAACGACCGGATAGACCCCATGATGCCCGCCCGCAACGAAATATCCTCATCCGAAATAAGATCGTACGAATAGGCCAGGGCGCCGGCAATATCACGGTCGAGGCCGATCTGGTTGTGCGAAATGGTGACCCCTACCCCAACCCGCGGGGTCAGAAATGGCGAATTGAAGGACGCCAGAATCGACTTGGGTGCGCCGTCGAAGCCCATCCATTGATTGCGGTAAATGGCCGTCACAAAGGGTACGCCCCGGGCGCCGGCATAGGCCGGGTTGATCGGGAGTTTATTGTACATAAACTGCGTGTATTGGTGCTCTTGCTGGGCCACAGCGGCAGCCGCAACCATCAGAACCAGAAATAAAAGCAGGACTATTTTTTTCATAACCAATTGGAATTGTTGAAAACAGAATAGGATGTACGAACGAGCGGATCAACGGTAGATCTCCACAAAGCCTTTTTGTGCAGGTTCGTTCGGCCCTGCTTTGAAAATATAGAAGTACACGCCGTCGGGCAAATCTTTACCCGACTGGCCGTTTAAGGTGCCTCGCCACACCAGCAAGGGGTCGTTGCTGTACGGCGCGGCGTCGAACACCTTGTCGCCCCACTGGTTGTAAATCACAATCGAATTATCGCGGAAAAGCTCCGAATCCAGGCAAGGGATGGTAAAGTAATCGTTCACCCCATCGCCGTTCGGCGTAATGATATTCGGGATATACGAACAATCCGTCGTGCGCACCCGGATACTCACCGTGCCCATTTTACAAAAATCGGGACAGGAGTTGGAGCACAGTTCATAGAAGAAAGAAACCAAACCGGGTTCCTCTGAACCGGAGAAAGAAAACAAACCATTACCCAGGTAGGTGACGCCCGCGGGCAGCGTATCGAAGCTCAGCGTAAAGTCGGATGGCGGTGAAAAGGTGTCGTTGGTCAACACATTGAAACTATCCAAAGCCATGCCCGGATTGACTATATAATCCACGTCGTCTACCACAATCGGATCGGTTGCCAGCAATACCTGCACCGAATCCAAGGGGGTTATACAGCCATTGATGTTTGCCGAAACGGTATAGGTGCCCGCATTCGCCGAGCTGGCGAAAACGACAATCTGGCTGTTGTTCGGATAGTTCTGGTTAGGACCAGTCCAGGTGTATACTGCCCCCGGGAACGAATCCACCATAAGCACCACTTCGTCGCCCGGGCAGGCCACCGGCGGATCGACGATCGGTCGGAGGGGCATCAAGCCCACAACTTGCACTGCAACCGAACAAAGGGCGGTGTTGCCCACCGCGTCGGTCGCCTGAAATACCAGAGTGTGCACCGAATCGGCAGCAAACATGCCACCGGAAAGCGGCCCGTTCGTCTGCGTCACTTGTGGCTGACTGCAGTTGTCGGTAGCCGCCGGCAAGTCGAAGGTAAGCGTCACGGCACTGCAAGCCGTATCCGTCATAATATCGAGGATCAAATCGGAAGGGTCAGCCAACACGACACCGCCCACATGCACCACCACCGGCTCGGGGCAGCTCAGCTCGGGCGGCGTGTTTTCCAGTATGGTCACCGTAAAGGTATCGCGCAGCAATTCCACACCGGTGGAGTCCAAAGCCAGGTAAATAATATGCGTCACGCCAACCGGGAACGTGTCGCCCGGGAAAACATCGTCGGGAATGGCGGCCAGTACCGGAGGTTCGCAAAAACCCTGGCCGGCGCCCGGCGGCGTCCAGTCGACCGGCTGCGGACAGCCGTTGAGCGTCACATCAGCCGGGAAACTGCTGAACGAAGGCGGAACGATCACCACATCCAGGGTAATTGTAAACGCGCAGGTATCGCGGTTGCCGCTCGCATCGATAGCCAGCACCACTACATTGGTGATATTGTCGAAAATAGTATCGGTCGGAAGTTTCGTCGTCGTGATGGTGTCCAGCAAACAGTTGTCGGTGGCTGTCGGATAAGTCCAGTCGACTACTACGCCGCAAGGACTGGCATTCATCACCGTAATATCTTCCGGACAGCTGGTAAACACCGGCGGAATATTATCATTTACCGCTACCACAAAAGCGCACTCCGTCGTGTTTCCCGAAGCATCGATGGCCGTATAGCTTACCGTGTGCACGCCCGTCGGGAAAACAGTGCCCGGCTGGTGGGAAGCGATCAGGGTATCCAGGGCGCAATTGTCCATTGCCGTGGGCGGCGTCCAGGTGACCAAAGTATCGCATTTGTTGGCCGGCATGGTAAACACAAATCCTACCGGGCAACCACTGATCACCGGAGCAACGGTTTCAACCACTGTCACCGTGAAAGAACACATGGCTGAATTTCCGCCAACATCAGTAGCGGTGTACCGTACGGTATCGGTTCCAACCGGGAAAAATTCGCCCGGGTTAAAATTCGAATTCAACGTAACATCCGGAGTGCAATCATCGGTGGCCCCAGGCGCCGTCCAATTAACAAAGGCCCCGCAACTGTCGGGCAAGGCTGTCACTGTCAGGTTAGCCGGGCAAGTATCCAGCACTGGCGGATTCAGGTCGACCACCGTAATGGTAAAAGAGCAGGTCGAGGTATTGCCCGCGTCGTCCATAGCGGTAAAGTTCACCACCGTGGCCCCGGGCGGGAAAACCGACCCGGGGATGGGATCACTGACAAATGCGACATCCTGGTCGCAGTTGTCCAGCGCCATCGGCAAAGCAAAGTCGACCACCGCCGAACAGGAGTCGGTAGCCACCACCTGAAAATCGTTCAGGCAGATCAGCGTGGGCGGCGTGGTATCGCGCACCGTCACTGTAAACGAACAGCTGGTGGAGTCATCGAACACATCGATAGCTGTGTACACCACCAGGCTGTCGCCCAGAGGGAACACCGTGCCGGAGCTGTCCGACACCGTCAAGTTGGGTGTAATATTCGTGCATTGATCAAAGGCGTCCGGCGCCGTCCAGCTCACTTTGGCGGTACAGCCGCCGCCGGAGGCATCCACCGTAATATCGGCAGGGCAGTTGAAGAGTTGTGGCGGCAGGTTGTCCTGTACCGTAACTTTCATGGAGCAGGTAGCGCTGTTGCCGGCATTATCCGTAGCGGTAAACGTCACGGTCGTTACTCCAGCCTGGAACAAATCATTCGTTTTATCCGAAGTCACGCTCATGATTCCGCTGCACGCATCAGTCGCCTGAGCGGTAGCGATGGCAAAATTGGCATTGCACTCCGTGCCTACAATCATCAGCACTGTATCGGCAGGGCAATTCACCAGAGGCGGCGTCAAGTCTTCGCTTTGGAAATAACCGTTGATGGTCACCACCGGAACAGAGTTAAACGAATTATCTACCGCGTCGATCGTTCCGGAAAAGTCGATATTACTGATACCGCCGGCGTTTTGCACCGTGAAATAAATGGTAAAAAAGGTACTGTCGTCCGGTATTTGCGGCCAGCCGCTGGCGTTGCCGCCAAAAAATTGCAGCGTGCCGCCTGGGGTGGAAGTAAAGCCGAAAAAGGCTGTCGCAGACAGGTTCAAACCCGGGTACTGGTTGCCAATCGAATCGAATTTCAGGATCGAGGTGTCCCAGGTTACATTAAACTGCAAACCGATGATATCTACAAAATCGCGCACGCTCAGGTTGACCGCCACTTGCGCGTTCACACTTTGACAATCGGTTGCCACGGTGTCTAAAATCAGCGTCAGCGGCGTACCGGCATCCACCAAAACCGTGAACGAGCAGGTGGCCGTATTGCCGGCAGCATCGGTAGCGGTATACACCACGGTGGTGGTACCCGCATTGTACGTGCCGTTGGCCACACCGGTGCCCGAGCCGGGCGTAGTGCCCGAACGCTGGTAACTCAGGGCCACATTGCCGCCGCAGTTGTCGCTCAAGGCCAAAGGATCTAATCCAGACACCGGGGCAGAGGTACTGCCCGTCGGGGCCATTACCGAAACATTGTCGGGGCATTGAATCACCGGCGGAGCCGTATCCGAAATCGTCACCTGACCATTTACTGTTAAAAATCCGATTTCCACCGGAGGCAAAGTCGCGCTGGAAAAAGCGACCATGTCGGTTGGGAACGTGCCGAAAGCAATGGAGCTGCCGCTGTTGCCCGTGGCGACTACGTTGAAGGTAATGCTGAAAAGGATCGAGCCGTCGGCCAGGGTGTTCCCGTTGGGCAGCGCACTCGTCCAGGCAAAGCCAAGAAAACCGTTGCCGGTTTCCGTAGTTCCAAAATTCGAGTTGCTCAGTAACAACGAGGGGTGAAAATTGCCAACGGAGGCATATCCCAGCACAGCCGTATCCCAACCCAGGGAAAACTGCAACCCGCCAATTGAATCGAAATTGAGCGCTGAAATATTTATCGTTACGGATTGCCCGCAAGAGGCCGAAGCATTGGAGGCGATAATCGTGAGCGAATCGCCGGGCATCAAATTGAGGTCGATCAAAAAACTACAGGAAGCCGTATTTCCGCCAACATCGGTCACCAGATAGGTAACTGTCGACTGACCGATGTTAAAGGTGGCGCCGCTGGCATCCGGGTCGTTGGGAAAGTTGGCCGTTGTAGCGCCGGTTGAGCTCCAACCGATAGTTTCCACCGAACAATTGTCCAGTATAGACGCCGGGGCGATGTTGTTCACCGGTGTCGGGCCAAAAACATCCATGGAAACATCCGCCGGGCACACGACAGCAGGCGGCTCGTTGTCCACCGGAGTGACCAACCCTGGCGTCGTTTGAACCATCAGGTCGTTCCCCATTGCATCAATTGCCGCAATCGGCGTAGGATCGTCGGTAAATTGAACCAAGGTTGCCGGCCCGCCCAAGCGCGAAAACGCCACCTTGAACAAAACCGTCGAATCGGGCAAAGACAGCCCGCCGATCGTTGTCCAGGAAAAGGTCAAATCTCCCTGGCCGGTAAAGGACGTGGTATCAAATCCGATCCCGGAAAACGCCGGGTTGATATCGGTAATGTACGCATAGTCCAGGTGCGCCGCATTCCAGGAAAAGGTAAATTGAAGCCCGGCAACATTGTTGAAGTTGAACAAGCGCACCGGAATAAGAAAGGTATCCACATCATGGCAAGGGACAGTGGTGGAATCGGCTTTCAGGAGAACTGCCTGGGCGCGCGTTGCCGCCGGCGCAAACAGCCCTGCCAAAAGGAATAGGATTAGTAGTTTATTTCTCATGGTTTTAATTGTCATGCGATGAGAGCGTTATTAGATTTAAAAGGTTGGAAGGTTTAAGGTTTATGGTTAGAAGGTTGTCCATCATTTGAAATGGCGTACAACCTTCTAACCTTCTAACCTTCTAACCCTCTAACCAGTAACCTTTTAGTCAATCAAAATCATCTTCTTTCGGTCGCTTTGCGTTGCCGACTCCAGCTCGTACCAGTACACGCCCGGAGCACCCAGTTCGCCTTTTTGCAGCGTAACGGTATTCACGCCGGCAGCGAAATTACCCACCACCGTTTTTACCAGGCGGCCTTCCATGCTGAATACACGAAGGATCGCGCGGCCAGACTCCGGCAAGCGGAAACCAATGGTCGTTTCTGCCCGGAACGGGTTCGGACGGTTCTGAAACAGTTCAAAACTCGACAAATCTGCGTCCGGACTGCTCAACACCGCATCAAAATCGAAGGCAATGTCCATCGAACTACCGTCAGCCGCCAGGGCTTCCGCCATAGTAACCGCCGAACTCGGGCGCAACACTTCGGACAGCGATCCGCTGCTGTTCAACGCGCGGAAGGTCAGGGTAAACAACACCGCTCCGTCAGTCAGGCTCAAGGGCGTGCTGCTGACCCACAAATTGGTCAGGTAGCCTTGATCGAGGAACAAGGTTCCGAAGTTGGCTGCACTGAAATTGGGCAACACGCCCGGTTGAATATCAGCGAGTTCAAGAATGTTCGGATCAAAGTCGATGGTCATTTGATATGCCTGGCGCTGCGTGAAATCGCTGGCGCGGAACGGCACCATAATCAACTCGCCAGCCCGTACAGGTTGGTTACCCAACCGGAAGTGGAAAGCGCCGGCGCCGCGGTTTTGGACGTCGTTGTTGATGTTGTTCACCGGAGCGTTGCCCGTCACGTCGCCCATGCGCACAGCCACCCAATTCATGATCGAATCATCGCAACAAGCAAAGTTCGAAGCCAACGGGAAGGGCGCGCTAAGCGGATTCGGCGTGGGGAACTGATAGGGCGCCGGGATAAATTTCCAGTCGGGCGAGCCGTTGGAATAGTGTTTCACTGTGCCCAAGATCAACTGTTGCACCAGGAGGTAATCCGGCAAGTCCACTTTGTTGTTTCCGTTTACATCACCAGCCACAAAAGCGTACGGGTTGGTAAGCAGGTTGACCGAGGCAGCGTGGTTTTGAATAGCCAACAAGTCGCCTACGTTGATGCCTGCGCTAAAGTTGGCGGTCACCGTTTTCGCTGCGGTCATCGAACCGCTGGTATTGAACGGCAGGTTAAATTTGTAGGTACCCGGAACATCCGTAACGACAGAGCCCATGGCGCCGCCGCCAAGCGTTACCGTCACCCCCGGAACCGGAGTACCCGCGCCTGCCCAGGTTTTGATCAAACCGGAAAGCATGATATCGTTTGCCGCCAGGCTGTCGATCGTAACCATACCGCTCACAAGGTTGGCCATGGTGCCCAGTGCGATGCCGGCCGAATCTTGCTGGAAACTCAGCACCGTCGGTGTCCCGTCTATAGTAACCGGACTGGTAGAACCAACCGGGGCTGTACCCAACTGGACATTAAGGTTGAAAATCACTGTTCCGTTGGGCAGGGTGAGCGGTGTGCCGTTGCCGACCCAGAACACGGTCAGGTTGTTGCCAACCATCGACAGGGTGAGCGTTCCGGGCAAAGCGCCTGCATCCGTACCTCCCAGGATGGTGCCGACAATGTTATTGGTCACGTGCATGCTGAACGACATGCCTACCATGACGTTGAAATTATCGACCGTTACCGGTACCTGCACCGTTTGACCTTGCGTACCGCTGGCGTTACCGGCGAGGATGGTCAGTTTGACACCGGGCAGCACTACCGCGGTATCCACTTGCGCACAACCGGTGCCGTTATCGACAACGGTAACCGTGTAAATGCCGGCACTCAGGCCGCTGATAGCGGAAGTATCGGCGCTGTTGCTCCAGGTAAAGGTGAAGTTGCCGGTACCGCCGGTAGCAACAGCAATGGCTTTGCCGTTATCTGCGCCGAAATAGGTTTCAGCTGTGCCGGTGGCCGTCAGGTTGAAGCCTGCGCCATTGCCCAGTGTCACTTCGACATTCACCGTACAGGTATTCGAGTTGCCGTATGGGTCCACTACGGTCAGCATCACGGGTTTCACACCCAGATCGCCGCAATCGAAGGTCGACACATTCAGGAACATGGTATCGATGCCGCAATTGTCGGTGCTGCCCAGGTTGATATCGTCGGGTTGAATGGTGGCCATACCATCGGTACCGAGCGAAATGACCACGTTATTGTTACAAATCGCCGTCGGCTTGCTGTTGTCAATCACTTGCACCAGCACCGAATCTTCACCGACATTTCCGCAGGGGTCGGTAGCGATAAAATGTATCATGTAAGAGCCCACTTCGTAACTGCCGCTGGCGTCCAGCGAGTCGTTCCCATGCGGCGCATCGTTCAGCACCAGCAATTCGCTGACGGGCGCGCAGTCGACAATAAACTGGGCAACATTCAGCGTCACCGGAACTTTACAGTTGTTGTTCGCCGGGAAATTGGCCGATGCAACCGTTATCGTATCGGGCAAACCCGGGAAGGCCGGCGCTTCATCATCCACCACCGTGATTGTGTTCACGTGCGTTTCCACATTTCCGCAGTCATCCACCGCCGTACGGGTGCGGGTTATCGTATAGCTATACTTGCCGCACAAGCCGGGGGCAACATCCACCGTATCCTGTACCAGCACTACCAGCACACTGTCCGAACAATTGTCGGAAGCCGTAATGTTGAGCGGACCAGCCAGGTTTTCACTGCAAGAAATCGTAATATCGAGCGGATATTGCGACAAAACGGGGCCTACCGTATCGATCACGTTGAAGGTTTGCACACAACCGCCCGTGTTGCCCGCCAGGTCGACCGCTGTCCATGTACGTTTCACCAAATAACAGAATTGGCCCGAGGTATCCGTTGCCAACAAATCGGCAAAGGAGATGGACAGGTTAGCCGGACAGTTGTCGTTGGCCAGCGCCATGCCGTACGCCTGGGTCGACAGGGTATCGCTGCACACCACGGTTTGGTTTGCCGGGCAAAGAGTAATGGTCGGATTCACATTGTCTTGAATAACAATGAAGGTTTGACACATCGACATGTTGCCGGCTTGATCAGTCACAAAAAGTTTCACCGGATGCTGCGTCACGCCGTCTGCATCATCACAGTCATATGTCAGCGTATTGCTGGGCGTTTGCAGCGGCGTAACATCCAGGCGTTGGATTTTCAGGTCGAGGTTGGACGTACAGTTGTCCGAACTGTTGTTGTTAAACTGCGCAACATTCACCACTACTGTACCGGAAGGCTGCAGGGCTGCGCTCACACCATTGATACAAACAGCGGTGGGCGGCGTGCCGTCTTTTACCACAACCGTAACCGAGTGCGTGGCCGAATTACCGCTGATATCGGTGGCCGTAAAGACTACCGTGTGCGTGCCAACGGTAAAAATTGCGCTGAGGTTGCCGCCATCGCCTGGCTCTTTGCCATTGGTTACCGACAAGTCGACGCCTTTTGCGCAATCGCTAACGAAAGGCAAAATATTGATGTTCACCGTATCGTCGCAAGTCAGGCGGTTCGGGTCGGTGGTCACCATGACCATAGTCGGAGCGCCGGTGAAAACCGGTTTTTTCGTATCCTTCACGGTAATGGTTTGCGAAACCGAAACCGTATTGCCGGATGGATCGGTAGCCGACCAGGTGCGGGTAATCACGTAATTGTACTTCAGCAAACCGCCAGTGGTATCCTGGGTGGAAGTCTGGGTAGCGGTTATCATCGAGGTGCCGGCGCAAGCATCAGTTGCTGTCAGTTTTACTGCAACAGGAATAGTGTCGCAGGCTTCGATGGTAATATTGGCCGGCGCAGCCGACAAGCTGGGCGGCGTAACATCTTTCACGGTAATAGAGGTCGTGCAGGTTGCCGGATTGTTTTTGGCGTCGCGCACGGTCAGGGTCACCACGGTCGGGCTTGGCCCGGCATTGGCGCAACTCAAGGTGTCCGGGCTGACGCTGAAGGTCAGCGGACCGCATTGGTTGGGGTCGAAGCTGCCATTGTTCAACTGGCCGGGAGCAATGCCAACTTTTCCTGTGGTAGCACTGAGATTGACCGTAAGGTTGGGCACACAAATCGCCACTGGCGGGAAGATATCCACCAGCACAGTGATGTTTTGCGGCTGGGTGCTGATGTTGCCGTTGCCGTCGTTGTACACCCAGGTAATGACGTAGTTGCCCGGGTTCAATTGGTACGACGGCGGGTTGGTATTCAGGAACGTACCTACCGGGGTCGACGGCGTTGCGTAAATAGTATCGGCATTCGGGTTACAGGGGTCGAGCGCCGTGGGGGCAAACACCACCAGAGTGCCGCAGGAGTCGATCAGGTTAGGCAAGATTGCCTTTGTCGGAATCGGCGCATCGCCGTCTTGCAAGGTTACGGTAAAGGAACAGGAAGTGCTGTTGTATCCGTCGTTGCCCGTAACGGTGATATTGAACTGATTGCCCGATGCCGGCGGATTCGGGGCAAAAATTGCCCCCAGGGTGGTTCCGGCAGGGATGCTTTGCGACATTTGGACGTTGCCGTTGCAGTTGTCGGAAACCGTCACCAAATTGGTATAGTTCGGAATTTGAGCCGTCGGACAAGTAGCCGCCAAAATCTGATTGGGTGGGCAAGTCAACGTAGGCGCTTGCGTATCCTGAATTTCTACGGTAAACGAGCACGTCGACTTGTTGCCGGCCGCATCCGTAGCCACATAACTCACGGTGGTGATGCCCACCGGGAATTGCGCGGTCGGGAACACCTGGAACGAAGCCATAGCATTGTAGTTGAACGGATTGGTCAGGTTCAAAGCCGCTTGCACGGAGGCGTTGCTGATCTGTTCCGTTACGGTAAACGACAGGCAGTCGGTAACATCCGGGAAAATAAAATTCGGGCGCGCCCAGGAGAACAAGTTGGAGCAAGCGCCGGTGGTATTCGGCAACACGTAAGATTTACCGCAGTTATTGGAATAACTGGGCGAAAATACCGGGCCGTGTTTGTCTACTACAGTAACGGAAACGGTCTTCGAAGCGCTGTTGCCGCACTCGTCGTACACCGTCCAGGTCACGACCGTAGTTCCGATCGGGAAAGCGCCGCTGGGGATGCTGCTTCCAGGGGTAGGAATGGTGACATCCAGGAAACCATAGTTCGGCGTCGGATAGTCGACGGTATAGAAAATATTGAAAAACGCAAAGTCCGTGGTGCAGTTATCCGCAATGCTGTCTTGCGTCAATTTCAAATTCAGGGCCGTGCTGCAAGCCGTCGGGCTGGTCGTATTGATCGTGATGGCGCTTTGGATTTTGAACGTGGGTTTTTCAACATCCTGAACAAAAATCGTTTGCGAAACGGTGGCAGAATTATTCGAAGCATCAGTTGCCCGCCAAGTACGGATAATCGTATAGGAGTTGGCGCAGCTGCCGCCGATAAAGGCATCGGGCAGTTGCACGACGTCCGGGTCGGGGTCGCAGTTGTCGTCCAAATTGGAAAATGTGCCCGTGTTAGCCGGCGCTGTGGAAGCCTGGCAGTTGATCGTCACATTGGCCGGCGCAGTAAAGGTCGGCGGGGTCACGTCTTTTACCAAAACAACTTGCGAGCAGGTGGCTGTGTTGCCAGCCGCATCCGTCACGCGCAGGGTCAGCACCCGGTTGCCCAGGAAGGAGCAATCAAAATCAAAGGCCGGTCCGAAACTGCCGCCGTCAACTGCGATAGCGTACGACAAAGCGCAGAGCGGAAAAGTATTGTCGGTACTGTTGTTGTTCACCGCAGTTGCCGCCAGTTGGAACAAGCCGGAGGCATTCAGGTTGATCGTCGGAATGGCGTTACACAGCGCAACCGGCTTGAGCGTATCAATCACCGTGACAACCGACACGCAGGTGGCCGTATTTCCGGAACCGTCCGTGATTTGGAGGGTGTAGTTGTTCGGCCCCAGGTTGGTACAGTTGTACGTAGCCGAAGGCGAAGTAAAGGTGAAAAAACAGTTGTCGGTGCTGAGGTTGTTTACCTGGGGGGCCGTCACCGTGACGGTGCCGCCGGTGTTCAGGTAAGCGTTGATATTTTTACAATTGGCCACCGGCGCCTGGGTGTCAACCACCACTACGTTGAACGTGTGCGTCGTAGCGTTGCCTACGCCATCGAGTGCCGTGTAGGTCACTGTTGTTGTGCCAAAATTGAAAAATGCGCCCGGGGTATGGGTTTTCGTAACCGTTACCGGCGGGGTGCAGGCGTCGGTAAATGTGGGCTCTACCCAGCTGACCTGCGCCAAACAACCGCCGATATTGGCATTGGCTGAAATGGTCGTTGCCGGACCCTGTCCTGTACCCGACCAAGCCGGCGGGGTGTTGTCTGTTACACTTATGGAGAAATTGCAAACGGCGTTGTTGCCGCTGGCATCTGTCACCGTATACGTCACCGTCGTGACGCCTTTGTTAAAGCCGGTACCCAACGGCACCGAGCCGGAACCAGAACCCGTCGTTACACCGCTCAGCTGCCAGGCTACCGTAGTGCCGGAACAATTATCGGAGTACTGGCCGGGCAACAGGGGCGTATTGGCCATCACCAGGTTCATATCGATGCCTGCAATGCCAAAGGCCTGGCAGCCCATGTTCGTCGTCACCGTTTTGTTGCCGGGGCACAGCACTTGCGGGGCAATGTTGTCCACAACATCGACAGTGGCCGTACAGGTTGATGTATTGCCTACTGCGTCTTCGGCGGTGAGCGTTACAGTAATATTTCCAACCAGGTTGGTGCAATTAAAGGCGGTAGCGCTCAGGTAAAGGCTGTCCAAATTACAGTTGTCCGTAGAGCCATTGTCCACCATGGCCGTCGTCAGCGTCGCATTGCCTTGTGCATTGAGGGGCAACGTGATGACGCCGGGTTTGCATTTTGCCACGGGCGGTACGTTCTCTACAACAATCACCGTGATGTATTCGGTGGAGTCATTGCCGATGCCATCCGACCAGGTATACGGAATTTTCGTTGTGCCAACCGGGAACGTCAGGGTGGCGCCCGTGCCGAACAGGAAGTTAATCCGGCCAGCAATCGGATCGAAGGGCGTGAGCGACAACAGGAAATTCGCATCCACATTGCCGTTTACAATTGCCGGGCCTTCGGTAAGGGTCACCGGACCGGTACAATCATCCGGCGTGAAGAAAAACAAACCGGGATACTCATAGGAAACGGTAGCCGAACAGTCGCCAGGCGTAACGTTTACTGTGATCGTCTGAGCAGCATTCGGACCAGCGGGCGAAGCATCGTCCACCACGGTCAGGTTTAGCGAGCAGGTTTTTATATTGCCCTGCAAATCGGCAGCCGTCCAAACGATCAAAGTCGTGCCCAAGGCAAATGACTCTGTGTTCAGGGTAGCGCCGGCGTTTATATTATTGGTTACCGAAACGACACCGCAGTTATCGCTTGCGCTCAGGTAATTCAATTCTGTTCCGGCTACATAATTACATGCCAGCGGAAGCGCTGCCGAAACCGTCATGTCAGCCGGGCAGCTAATCGCCGGCGCCTGATTATCGGAAACTGAAACCGTAAACGAACAGGAGGCCGTCAGGCCGGCGGCGACTTGAGCCGTGAACGTAACGGTGGTCATGCCGGTCGGAAAAGTAGCCGTCAGGTTGTTCAGGCCGGAAACAGCAGAAGCAGCCGGACTGGCGCCCGGCGCCGTCCAGGTTACCTTCGTAACGGCGCAGTTGTCGCTGTAGGTAGCGGCCATGTTCGTGATCGTGCGCGTGCACAGGCCCGGGTCAGTACTTAAGTTCTGATTCGCCGGACAGCTGATCATCGGATTTTCATCGTCCACCACGGTCACGTTTACCGTCATAATCGTGGGGTTGGTATGGCCAGGATCCGCCAAGTCGTCATAAATTCGGTAGGTCACCAAGGTCGTACCTACATTAAAGGTAGCCAAGCCGGCATCATAAATATTGAAGGCATTATACGGCAAAATGGTTTCGGCCAGGGTGGTCGAACCCGACAATTGATAGGTCACCGTAACATGCTCCAAACAGTTGTCTGCAAATTCATTGGGAAACGGCGGGGGCGTATTCACACCAAAGATCGCGATTTCCACCGGAGTAGGGTTGCCGGGCAAAACGGGCGTTCCCGCCAGTACCCAGGACTGAAAAACATCGGTCAGAGAACAGTTACCCGGGCCATCCCAGGAGGAATGCACCGTAATGTCGGCAGGAAAAGCGCCGGCAATGGGCAGGGTATTGTCTACCACAGTCACCGCGACCGGAACAGGTTCGCTTTCCAGCGGAGGGTTGGGCGAAAAACAACAGCCGTAGGAGCCGTCGTTGAGCGCTACGTAAACCGTAACGGTGCTGCCCACATCGTCGCAATCAAAGTTCACTTGATACGGGTTGGCCGGTTGCACAAATGCCGTGGTGGCGGCACTCGTGTAAAACCGGATTTGATCATTGGTATTGATCGGCCCGCAATCGCCGCTGGTAATACCGTTGGCATTGGTCACAATGCGGTTGAGCACGGCTGTTCCCGTTGCAGGGTCGAGCACCAGCGTTATGGCGACAGGGTTGGGGCTGCCGGGCCAGGAAATACTGCATTGGCTCAAAACGGATTGGGAAAAGACCAAAAGGACTACCACAGGCATGGCTACACGCGCCAGCCAACGCTGAGTCAGGTTGCTGTTCATGGTCAAAATGTTTGATGAGAAGGGAAATGGATAAATAGGTAGGATTCTGAAGAAATGTACTGTTCTCTTCATTAAAACGATCGGTTTGGAATGAATAAAGTTGTTTACAACAGATTTCGCACCAGTTAGAAGAAACTGTAGACTATTGCGGAAAACCGGTTATGACGAAACCGACCGATGGCAGCGATTAAAGGATTAAAAAAACGGGCACAAGTTTACGACGAATGTCGGAACGGTTCAAACTATTTTTCAGGTCGATCTTCCAAAAATTTACCGTAAACTACTGAAAAACAAAACTATAAGCATTTGTCCTCTTTTTCAATAATCCCATTTTAAGGGTAGTAGCGGCCACCAAAAATTCTGGCAAACACAACTTTGCCGTTCATCTGCCAAAAACCATACCAATTTAAAGGTACCCCTCAGTTAAGCATAAGTTTTTATGTTTCCAGCCTTAATTTCAACCGTATCTTTGAGCCATGGGCAAGAAAAGAAACAAACGGATCCGAAAAAAAGGCCTGCCGCCCGGCAGCCTCGTGTACACAGGCGTTCACTCCGAAATTCCCTCCCAAATTTATTCTATCTGGTTCGATGACACGGAATTTCTCGTCCAGCAATCCTACCCGCCGGAATGGCGCCACCGCACCAACGGCATTCTGTGGATCGACCTGCGCGGCCTCACCGATACCAAACTTGTGGAAAACATCGGCCAGAACTTTCAACTCCACCACCTGGCCCTCGAAGATGTGCTCAACACCCAACAACGCCCCAAATTGGAGGAATACGACGACAGCCTGTTTTTTATCCTCCACCACCTTAGCCTCGACGCTGCCAGCCTGGAATTAAACAGCGAACAGATCGCCGTTTTCATGAGCAAAAATTTTGTCATCTCCTTTCAGGAAGACCCCGACGATACCCTCGTGTATGTGCGCAACCGCGCCCAGGAAGCCCTCGGCCGCCTGCGCAAACGCGGCGCCGACTACCTCATGTACGCCATCCTCGACACCATCGTCGATCACTACTACGGCCTGCTCGACGACATCGAGTCGGTGCTGCACGAGCTCGAAACCGACCTCCACAACAACGGCGTCGACCAACAACTCAAAGCCCGCATTTTTAGCCTGAAGCGGGTAATCAATCAATTCCGACACCGCATCATGCCCTTGCGCGAGGCAACCAACCGGCTCTACCGCACCGACTGTATCCACATCGACGAAATCAACCGCCCTTACCTCCGCGACCTGTCTGACCACGTAGCCCAAATCCTGGACAGTGTCGACAATTCCCGCGAACTCATCGCCAGTGTAGAGGCTCTCTACCAGGCCGAAATCGGCAACCGGCTGAATAATGTCATGCGACTGCTCACCATCATCAGCACCATTTTTATCCCCCTTTCATTCATCGCCGGCTTGTACGGCATGAACTTCGAACACATGCCCGAACTCCACTGGCGAAACGGTTATTTCATGGTACTGGGTATTATGGCTGCCGCCACTGTGGGCATGCTGATTTATTTCCGGCGGCAGAAATGGATATGACGAATGCGGAATGCGGAATTTGTTCACCTGCACGAATAGTATGGGTTACACGCTTTTATAAAAATACATAATCCGAAATGATGAACAAATTCCGCATTCCGCATTCCGCATTCCGCATTCAATACACAACCGGTATTTGCATCTGATACAACATAAACGCCAGCATATCAGCGGCTTCTTCCAACAGTTTATCGGTGGGTTTACCCGCGCCGTGGCCCGCGCTGGTTTCAATCCGGATGAGCGCCGGAGCATCGCTCTGCTGGTGTGCTTGCAAGCTGGCCGCAAATTTGAACGAATGCGCCGGCACCACCCGGTCGTCGTGGTCGGCCGTGGTGATCATCGTCGCAGGGTAGCGGGTGGCTTGCAGGCGGTGCAAGGGCGAGTATTTGATGAGGCAATCAAACTCCTCTTTGACGTCGCTGCGGCCGTAATCCACCGCCCAGGCATACCCGATGGTAAACTGGTGGTAGCGCAACATATCGAGCACGCCCACCCGCGGGAAGCAAACCCCGAACAAATCCGGCCGCTGGGTCATGCAAGCGCCCACCAGCAAGCCGCCGTTGGAGCCGCCCTCAATCGCCAGGCGGTTAGGCGAGGTGTATTTTTGGGCCACGAGGTATTCTGCAGCCGCAATAAAATCGTCGAACACATTTTGCTTTTGGCACTT
>CAZVZH010000068.1:0-19898 GCA_964630705.1 uncultured Saprospiraceae bacterium
CGGGATATTAAGCCAACGCCCAACCAGAAACCAGAAACCCTCTAACCAGAAACCTGAATAGTGCTTTCACTCCCCCAGCGCTCTTTTTCATCGAAAAGAGGCCATAAATAGACCATTCCCGCGTTTACTTGAGTGCCGGCGGCGCCCAGGCGTTTCCGTTTTATCTTGCGAACAAGGAGTTCGGCACGATTTTTTTATCTTAAAAAATTGCTGTCCCATCAACAAAAAACAGCTGATTATGCCAGTTAAAAGTAAATTGAGTTGGATGTTGGCCCTGGCCCTCTGGCCGCTGCTAGCCAGCGCCCAACAAAAAGACGGAGCCATCCATCTTGTCAACCCCTCCTTTGAAGACCTGCCCAAATGTTGCGAAGCCCCCAGCGGCTGGTACAACTGCGGCAAAGCCGAGGAAAGCCCCCCCGACATTCAACCCGGTAGTTTCCAGGTGACCAAAACGCCCAGCCACGGCGAAACCTACCTGGGCCTGGTGGTGCGCGACAACGAAACTTGGGAGGGTGTAGGCCAGCGCCTCAGCCGCCCGCTTGAGGTTGACGAATGCTACGAGTTCAGCATGGACATTTGCCGCGCCGAATTGTACCTCAGCCTCAGCCGTACCACCGGCGAAGAAGTCAACTACGCCACCCCGGCCAAAATCCGCGTCTGGGGCGGCACCGGGTACTGCGACAAACGCGAAATGCTCTATGAAACCCCGCTGATTACCACCACCCGCTGGCTGACCTACACCTTTCGCCTGCATCCGAAAAAAGGCAGCTACACCTACCTGCTGGTTGAGGCTTATTTTAAAACCCCTACCCTATTTCCCTACAATGGTAACATCCTGCTCGACAATACCTCTCCGATCAAACAGATCGACTGTAACATGCCCATCATGCAGGAGCCCGATGCCAATCAACCGGCTGTAGCGGCGGCCAAACCGCCCAGCCGACCGGCAACCACCATCAAGTCGCCGCCAGCCCAAACCGACACGCCGCCCGCAACAGCAGCGGCAAGTAGTTCCAAGATCAGCCGCAGCGGCTTGAAAAGCGGCAGCGTGATCCGGCTTGACAAGGTGTATTTCGACGCCGACAAATACGTGATCAAAGCGGAGAGCGTGCCCGCTCTCATGGAAGTGTACAACTTTTTGGTGGAAAACCCCGACGTCGTGCTCGAAATCGGCGGCCACACCAACAACCGGCCCACCGAAGAATTCGCGCAAACCCTATCGACCAGCCGCGCCAAATCGGTTGCCGAATGGCTGATCTCCAAAGGCATTGCCGCCGACCGGGTGCAATACAAAGGCTACGGTAAAAAGTACCCCATCGACACGAACGCCACCCTGGAAGGCCGCCGCCGCAACCAACGGGTGGAAATCAAAATTCTCAGCATGAACGGCTGATCGTCATCACCCCCAGCCAGGCGCCGTTTCGGAAGGTTCCGAAACGGCGTTTTTTTTTTGCATTCCGTGGAACTGGTGTGATCCGGAAACAGGTTATTTTTCGAAAATTCTACTGCTACATTTCATGGATAAGACCAAACTCGCCGTCGACCTGTTCGACGATTTCGCGCAAGTCTACCAGGAAAAATTCATGAACCTGGAACTGTACCGCGATGTGCTTGACCTATTTTGCCAAAACGTCCAGCCACAGGGTGCAGAAGTATTGGAGCTGGCCTGCGGTCCGGGCAATATCACCCGCTACCTGTTGGACCTGCGCCCCGACCTCCGAATCCTGGGCACCGACCTCGCCCCGCGCATGCTCGAACTGGCCCGCGCCAATAACCCTGCCGCCCGCTTCGAATTGCTCGACTGCAGGAACGCCAGCCAGCTGCAGCGCCGCTTCGATGGCGTCGTTTGCGGTTTTGGTCTGCCCTATCTTTCCAAAACCGAAGCCCTCGATTTTATTGCCGACATGGCCGAAGTGCTGCAGCCCGGCGGCTGGCTGTACCTGAGCACCATGGAAGACGACTATGAAAAATCAGACTGGAAAGGGCCGAGCTCCGGCGGCGGCCGACGGCTGTTTCAGTATTTCCACGAGGCCGGCTACCTCACGGATGCGCTCCGGCAAAACGGTTTTGAAATTGCCGACCTGCGCCGGAAAACTTATCCCGCACCCGACGGGTCGATGACGACCGACCTGTTGATCTTGGCACAGTTAGTTGAAAAGTAAGAAGTTGTTTGCAGACGACTAAGACTCGTTTTTAAAGACAGGATTTTCAGGATTAACAAGATTTAGAAGCCGTTCCGGCTTCTAAATCCCATAAATCCTGTCCCGATGCTCTTGGTCGGTCACAACGTGGAGCAAGTATTTTCAAAATCGGGTCTGACACCTTTTCGGTTTTCAAAAAAGGCTAAAGTCCGGCTAAAAACTGGAGCTGGTTACAACTGTTCCTCCTGCCCCAGTTCGGGGATAGCCACATTGGGAAATCCGTTTTGCCGCAGATAATCGCGCCATTTTTCCTGCCGGTCGAGGGTGCCGTGCACCAGCCAGATTTTTTTCACCGACTGTTGTTGGTTGCGGATAAAATCGAGCATTTCGACCCGGTCGCCGTGGGCGGAGAAGGAATCCATGATTTCCACGTCGGCCAGCACTTGCAGGTTTTGGCCGAACACCCGCAGGCTTTTGGCGCCCTCGCGCAGGCGGCCGCCGGGCGTTTCGGGCGAACAATAGCCGACGATGAGGAAGGTGTTGCGTTTGTTTTCGATGCCGTTGAACAGGTGGTGCCGGATGCGCCCGGCGTTCATCATGCCCGAAGCGGAAATGATAATGGCCGGCTTTTGCATAGCGTTGAGCTGTTTGCTGCCTTCCACCGACCGGATGTAGGTGAGGCCGTTGAACCCGAAGGGGTCTTCGTTTTCCATCATGTATTGGTGCACCTCGCTGTCGAAACACTCCGGGTGGTTGACGAATACTTCGGTAGCGTTCACCGCCAGGGGACTATCGACAAACACCGGCACCTTGGGCAATTGCCCGGCATGGTGCAATTTGTCGAGCATGTACACGAGCTCCTGGGTGCGGCCCACCGAAAAGGCGGGAATGATCAGTTTGCCTTTTTTTTCCACACAAGTGTGCTGCACGACACGGGCCAGGTGAGCGGCTTCGCCGGGCGCCGACTCGTGTTCGCGGTCGCCGTAGGTGCTTTCGCAAATCAGGTAGTCCACCTCGGGCATCGGCGTGGGGTCTTCGAGGATGGGCCGGTTGGGCCGGCCGATGTCGCCGGTAAAGCCGAAGCGAACGGTACGGCCGTTTTCCTGAATTTCCAGGGTCACATTAGCGCTGCCGAGGATGTGGCCGGCATCGCGAAACATTACCCGGACGTTGGGGTGGATAAAAAACCACTGGTCGTAGTTGTAGCTGGCAAACTGGCGCATGGTGCGGCGCACGTCCTCCGGCACGTACAGCGGCTGCACTTCCGGCTCGTTGCGGCGCAGTTTTTTATTTTGGTATTCAGCGTCGTACTCCTGGATGCGGGCCGAGTCGAGCAACATGATACCGCAGAGGTCGCGGGTGGCATTCGTGGCGTAGATGCGGCCCCGGAAACCGTCGGCTACCAATTTGGGAATACGGCCGGAGTGGTCGATATGGGCGTGGCTGAGCACCAGGCAATCTATTTTTTCCGGGTTGAATTGCCATTTCCGGTTGAAATCTTCCATGGCGTGGCCCTGTTCTTCCTCGTCGCCGCCCTGGTACAGGCCGCAGTCGAGCAGGATACAAAAACCGTCGTCGAGGGTGATGAGGTGGGAAGAGCCGGTGACTTCGCGGGCGGCGCCGCAGAATTTGATTTTCATATTTTTTTTATTGTTAGGGCTAAAAAATCCAGGAATTTTCGTGCTGCTGGGCATTGTTCTGCTACCCTAGTCGGATTGATTCGGGCCAGAAGTTCAAATGAAACCCGGCCTTTCGAATATTGCCGGCCTATGCATGCTGCAGAAGATTTTCGCAAAATGTCGAGCAAAGTATCTTTTGGAACGGCTTCTAATTCTGTCCACGCGGGAATCTTATCTCGCTTAAAATTCGGACCGAAATAATTAGAAAGGGTTGTAAGATCGGCCAAAAGCCAGGTTTCCATAGATTGTATCATTAGAAAGCAATCGAACTTACCAGGCAGACTCGGCCTTTCCCAGCTGTCGTGCACTTTTAAATGTTCCCAAACGGTGTGCTCTTTTTTTACTGGGATTTCACTATCTACCAAAAGCAGGACGCAATCGCGGTCAGACTGGTGCTTTACTTCCTGGCAAAACGCATCAAAAGTCTTTTCCCGGCTTCCACCCCGAATGGGACGCGGCATCCGTCCGGCAAATCCAGCAGTTTTGAAAAATTTATTCCAAGCCTCCCGAAAACGGATATCCAAGTCCTCGCCTTCTCCGCCCCCTTCGATATAAATTTTAATTTTTACCATCGTGTCCCTCCAATTTCACCACGTGTCCATAACTGACCGAGGCGATAGTTGTCGAGCCAATGTGCAATTTCCGAGCGCTCCAATCGTGTGATTTGGGTTCGCCCCTCCTGTTTTTCGCAAACAAGAACCGATTCTGGTTGGTCGGAAAGCGCATCGATCAACACATCGGAATGTGTTGTAACAATCAATTGCGTTCGGGAAGATGCTGCCACAAGCAGGTCAGCAATCTTGGGTAGCAGGTCGGGATGTAAACCCAGTTCCGGCTCTTCAATACAAATCAAAGGCGGCGGTGTCGGGTCGAGCAGAATAGCCAACAAGCATAGATAACGCAGCGAACCATCCGACAGCCGGGTAGCAGGGATTGAAAAATCACCTTCTGTGAAAAATATTTGGACGCTTCCGCCTTCCGTAATGATTTCAAAATCTGTCAGTCCATCATACAAATCCTGCAAAGCTAAAACCAGGGCTCGCTTAGTGCCTGGATGCTTTCGAAGCCGGGAAAGGAACATAGCCAGGTTTGAGAAATCCACCTCCAGGCGATCGTTGCGCAAATCGGCACGTTGAGGTACCCGAAAAATTGTATTGCGGCCAAAGGACCATTCTCGGTACAATCGGATTTTTTCATAGGTATCCCCTAAGGAGAAAATCCCCGAATTTGAATAACGCCTGGATAAAATAGAAAGATCATAATTATCCGGAAGATAGGATTGAAACTGCTCAGTATCCTCGTTCCAGACAGACATCTCTGAAAACGGGTTTTTTTTGGTATAGTACAATGATGTTGAACTATTTGTAGCTGTTTCCTCTATGATTTCTTCACTATAAATGATACTTGCAGTGCCACTTTTCCAATCAATGGAAAACTGGTGTTTTAATTGTTTCCCCTTGAACAAAATATCATCAGCATACTCGATTTCAAACTCAGCAAATGGAAAATCCCAAGGTTCGTCCCGCATCCGAAATGCCTTACATGCCCACTCCTTCGGCCCTCCACCTTGGGAAATTATTTGCCGCAGATTATGACTATCTTCTTCGTTTTTGGGTAATGATTTCAATATTTCAAAAATCTCCAGAAAATTAGACTTGCCCGAACCATTTGGCCCAATTAGCACATTCAAATCGCGTAATTCCAAGTCCAAACCCTTAAATCCAAATGAAAGAAGGTTGGAGACTTTTATATGAGTGATGGTGCGCATCGAGCTATAATTTAAAGGCAAATATAACAACTGATTACACCAAAGGAAGCCCAATCGCCACGTCCTGTCGCTATACTTAGCTCAGCGCCACACCCAGCCCAGCCGCACATCGAACACATCGGCCACATGCCGGTGGGCTTTTAGGCTGGAACCGATTTCCAGCCCGCGCCACAGCCGGTAATACAAGCCATAGCGCTGGTACACCAGGTCGGTCGTGCGCGAGGGATTGTACAGGTAAAGTCCGAAGTGTATGCTGAACCGCGTGCGTCCGGCCAACAGTTCGTGCCCGGCCAGCAGGCCGCCTTTGAGCGCACTGGTCGGGTCGCCGGCCCGGTCGAGCACGGTGCGCGCCCAGCCGTCGTGAATCCACTCGGTGCCGGCGGCCAGGGCGCTCAGCCTACCCACGCGCCAGCCGGCCATAACCAGGCCGCCCAACAGCCAACGCGGCTGATCGACGGGGTGTGTAGGCGTGGCTTCGGCGGTTTTGATGGAACCGACAGCCTGGAGGTAGAGGTAGCGCCGGGGTTGATTTTTCCAGTCGTGGTTGCGTTGGGGGCGCTGAATTGGCTCGGGGCGGAAATTGCGGGTGAGGCCCAGGTTGTAGCTGGGAAAATTCATGCCCTTGTTGGGGCTCCTCATGCCGCCGTTGGAAATGTGGTTGTAGTTAAAACCCAGGTCGAGTGCCCACTCCGGCCGCAGGCGATAGCACAGCCGGGCATTGGTCATCAGTAAATAACTGATTTTTGTACTGAAAAACAGGTTAGTCGGGTTGTCTACCGGATGGTACACCTTACTCAGGTAAGCTACGCCCAGGCCCAGCTGAATGGCCCCGTACAGCCGGCGGTCGGGCCGGATGAGCGGCTCCACGTAGGGCGCAGCCGACAGGCAGTAGCCGAGTACTTCCGGATGGTCGTAATTGAAATATTGCAGCACAAAACCCCGCCGCGTGGCAATGCCCGATTCGCGGGTGTGCCGCTCGCCGGCGTAGAGCCACTGCACGTTCAACTCCAGCCCGAACGGGTGCGAACCGGCTACCCCGGCAATGTCGCGCGAATGCGGAATGATAAAACCGTAGTGTAGCCGGGCGCCGGCCGAAAACGGTGGGGGCGCGCCCTTCGAAGCGGAGGGGGCGCCCGAAGTTTGAGCGCTGGACGGACCAACGGATAGCGCCAGACTAAGAAAGGCGGGAATTAAATGCCGCATAGGCCTGCTGTACTTCGCTGAGAAATTGATCGAAGGAATCGTTGGTAAAACCCAGGTCTTTGGCTTTTTGAAAATATTCCCGGGCGCGCTCAGGTTCATGCTGGCCGATAGCAGCGGCGGCCATATTGAAATACGCCTTGGAGTAAGCCGGGTCAATTTGCAAGGCCCGTTCCAAAAATTGCGGCGCCTGGGCAAACCGCCCCTGTTCGAGTTCGATGGCGCCGAGGTTGTTCCAGGTCATAGCTTCCAGATTAGTGGTGTACAGGCTGAAATTAAAGCGGTTGAGTTGTTCTATCCAAGGGCGGCGCTCCAGGTCGGCCAGAAACTGGCGAAACAGTTGTTCTGATTCGACAAACTGCCGCTGCCGGAAGGCCCGCAAGCCGCGGTAAAAATTTCGGAGCGGGTAGTTGATCAGCCGGCCTGCTACAAACAGCGCCAACAGGATGACGAGCAGCCCCCGGAGCGATAGGACGTCCATGAAATAAAGCGCCGAAAGGACCAGGAGCACGAAAAGGACCAGGCCGATGTAGAGGTATTTGCGAAAAAGGGTGCGGTTCATCCGTTGAGAAAGTTTGCCGGAATCAAATTTACGCCTATTCCGGCCATAGGTTTTGTTTTTAAAAAAAAAGCCGGTACACACCTGAGTATGCACCGGCAAAAAAGTATACCAACTTTCGCGTTACAGCTTGTCCAGTTTGTCTTTGGGGTGGCCAACGGAGGCGCGATGGGCAAGGCCAAGAAGCGCCGGCTATGCATACGCCGGGTAAGGCGCGCCAGGCAACGCCCGGCGTTACAACTTATCCAATTTATCTTTCGAACTCGTAAAATTGGGGTTTAACTTCAACGCTTGCTCGTAGCTGGCGCGGGCGCGGTCTTTGTCGCCGTTAGCCACGTGGGCATCACCCAGGCTGTCGTGCGCATTCCAGGAGTTGGGATTCAGTTGGACGTTAATTTCAAACAGCGCAATAGCCGCCTCCGCGTTTTCGGCGCGGAGCATGTCGTAGCCGGCGCCATTGAGGTCCCACTCGTCGAACACATAAGCGCTGGCGCCTTCGCTGCGCAGTTGTTCGTACCGGGCCTTGGCCGCCTCGACGCCTTCGGTTGTGATTACTTCTTTGAGCACATCGGTACCGGAAGGCTTCGCGGGAGTAATGTCCAACATTTCAATTTCGTAGGTCAGGTATTCGACGCCCAGGCTTTCGGCGCCTTTGTCATCGTCGAGCACCGATTTGGGCATGTGAAGGCGATACTTGCCGCCTTGTTGCATGGTCTGCTTCAACACTTCATCGAACGCAAGACCTTCCTTGGTTTTATCCTCGCCTACGGTGCCATGCACAGGCACATTCATGAGGCGGCTGGAAAACAGCTCGGAGCCATCCGGTTTGGTTACCACGACATGCAGGTGGTAATCCTGGCCGACTGCCGGCTTGGCTCCCGAACCTGGCTTGAGCGTGGTGCATTTGATACCGGAAGCCGTGGTAAGGTCTTGGCCATAAATGAGGGTGCCGGCCAGCAGTAGGGCCATGGCAAGCAGAAGTTTAGTTCTCATTTTGTATAAATTTAATTGTGAAAAAAGCAGGTCTGCAGGCCTCCTGGGGTAGCCTGTACCGCAAATCATTTCCACAAATGGGGTTGCGCTGGTATGTTAATCGGTACGGGAATAAAAGGTTATCACCAAGTTGGGCGAATTTTTAATCAACCTGGGCAGGTTGGGTATTTTCCCGGTAATCTCGACACTGGCCAATGGCCCAAAATAGTACTTTTTCTACATTTCTCACCTTTTGCCCCACAAAATATGGCAATCGACAGATTTTACCGGGCAATATTTCCTTAAAAGTACAAAATGCCGCCACGGAAAACTCTGGCGAACAAAGGTGTAGACCCGGATTTTGCCCTATGCTCCCAAAAGAAAATCCCGAATTTTTCTGATCAGAAAAATTCGGGATAACTCATGTTGGCATGTTCAAAAGGACAACAGCCGGTCTAAAACCCGCCAAGCAGGCGGAGCAGAGCGGCAATCCCCCTCTACAACAATTCCTGCACCATCTTCGCGAAAGCCTCCACTGTCACCGCGCCCTGGTCGCCTTCGCCCTGCTTGCGCACCGACACCGTGCCGGCCTCCTGTTCCTTTTCACCCACGATGAGCAGAAAGGGGATGCGCTTGAGCTCGTTGTCGCGGATCTTGCGGCCGATCGTTTCGTTGCGGTCGTCCACGTCGCCGCGCAACTCATGGCCTTCGAGCTGCTGCCTGACCTGGAAGGCATACTCCGTGTACTTGTCCGACACCGGCAGCACCACAAACTGTTCGGGCGTGAGCCACAGCGGGAATTTGCCCGCGCAGTGTTCGATCAGCACCGCAGTGAAGCGTTCCATCGAGCCGAAGGGTGCGCGGTGGATCATCACCGGGCGGTGTTCGGCGTTGTCGGCGCCCACGTAGGTCAGGTTGAAGCGCTCGGGCAGGTTGTAATCGACCTGGATAGTACCCAGCTGCCAGGAGCGGCCGAGGGCGTCTTTGACCATGAAGTCGAGTTTCGGACCGTAGAAAGCAGCTTCACCGAGTTCCGTCACCGTGGGCAGGCCCACTTCGGCGGCGGCGTCGATGATGGCTTTTTCGGCCTTGGCCCAGTTCTCGTCGGTGCCCACGTACTTTTGGCGGTTTTCCGGGTCGCGCAGGCTGATCTGGGCCGTGAATTTGTCGAAGCCCATTTTGTCGAGCACATAGCGGGTGAGGTCGAGCACATTGAGAAACTCGTCTTTGAGCTGGTCTTCGGTGCAGAAAATATGCGCGTCGTCCTGCGTAAAACAGCGCACGCGGGTAAGGCCGTGCAATTCGCCCGACTGTTCGTAGCGGTACACCGTGCCGAACTCGGCGATGCGAATGGGCAGCTCCCGGTAGGAGCGCGGGCGGTGGCCGAAAATTTCGCAGTGGTGCGGGCAGTTCATGGGCTTGAGCAGGAACAACTCGTTTTCAGCCGGCGTGTGGATGGGCTGGAAAGAGTCCTCCCCGTATTTTTCCCAGTGGCCCGAGGTGACGTACAGTTGTTTGGAGCCAATGTGCGGGGTGATGACCGGGGTATAGCCGCGTTTGATTTGTTCTTTTTTCAAAAAATCCTCGAGGCGGCTGCGCAGCGCCGTGCCTTTGGGCAGCCAGATGGGCAGGCCCTGGCCTACTTTTTCCGAAAACATGAACAGTTCGAGTTCCTGGCCGAGTTTGCGGTGGTCGCGTTTTTTGGCCTCCTCGAGCAGCACGAGGTAGTCGTCGAGTTCTTTTTGTTTGGGAAAACTGATGGCATACACGCGGGTGAGTTGCTTGCGCTTCTCGTCGCCCCGCCAGTAGGCCCCGGCGAGGTTCAGGATTTTCACGGCTTTGATCGGTTCGGTGCTGGGCAGGTGCGGCCCTTTGCAGAGGTCGACGAAATTGCCTTGTTCGTAAAAAGTAATCTGCCCGTCTTCCAGCCCTTCGATCAGTTCGAGTTTGTACTCGTCGCCTTTTTGCGTAAAGTACTTGATCGCTTCGGCTTTGCTCACTTCGCGGCGGCGGTATTCCGATTTGTTGCGCGCCAGTTCGAGCATTTTTTGTTCGATGGCGGGGATGTCGGCAGCTGTGATGGGCTTGTCGCCGGTGTCGACATCGTAGTAAAAGCCGTTGTCGATAGGCGGGCCGATGCCAAATTTGATACCCGGGTAGAGCGCCTCCAGGGCTTCGGCCAGCAAGTGGGCGGAGGAGTGCCAGAAGGTGCTTTTTGCCTCCTTTTCTTCCCATTTGTGAAAAGTGATGGCGGCGTCTTCGTGGATGGGGCGCAGCAGGTCGCGCACTTCGCCGTTGACGCTGGCGGCCAGCACATTGCGGGCCAGGCCCTCGCTGATGGATTTGGCGATGTCCATCGCAGTGGTTCCGGCGGCATACTGACGAACGTTGCCGTCGGGAAAGGTGATGTTGATCATGATAAAATGTGTTTTAGCCCACCCCTACAACAGGCAGGTGCCCCGGGCCATACGAACGGCTGGGGCGGTTTACGATTGCGGCGCAAAGGTAGGGCAAATGATTGGGTTGATGTAGGGGCGACCCTCGCGGTCGCCCGATTCCTCGCGGTCGCCCTAGGAGCCCGTCAATTGGCTAAAATCATCCAGGCTGCCGATCAGAGCGACATTTTCGCCTCGACAGGCCTGGGCAAAATCGCTGTCGTGGCTGGCCAGCACGGCGATATTTTGAAGTTTGCAGCTGGCCAGGATGAGCGCGTCGTTGGGCAGGAGGTTGTGTTTTTTCATGAGGTTAAAGGCAACGGATACAGCCTCCGCAGGAGTATCGAGGTATTGCAAAGCATCTAAAAAAAGGGGGCCTTCATAGCGATCCAGCGTTTCGGCAACTCTTCCACTTTCAGCAACCGACATCGGAGATTTTTGCGCTAAAATGCCGAGTAAAATATAGAGGTATTCACTGGCGATAATTGCATTAAAATACAACATATGGTTGCTGGCAAGCAAATAATCGAGCAATTCGGTTTGCGTTTGTTTTTCGTATTCTATCAGAATAGAACTGTCAATTAAGATGCGCATTGTTGGTACCAGTCATGTTTAGAAGGAGTGTATCCCTCCCTGAATTTTTTAAGCTTGCCTTTTTGCTTGCTGGCAAAATTGATCCTGCGCTGCGCTTCCTCTTCCGAAACGGTATCCGGGTCAATTTCTGCCTGGTATCGAATCTTCAAACGTTTCGCCAGCTCAATAATCAGCTGCAAATCTTTCAACTGGTCGACTTCAAGTGTAATACGCGTCATAACGAAAAATTGAACGGAACAAAAATAACCCTTTTCTTCCATTCTAGCTGCCGCAGCGGTTGTCGGGGCCACACTACTGGACATTTTGTGCTTCGGGTAAATCCAGACCTTCCAGGTTTGCGAAACCTGGAAGGTCTGGACCAAAAATGTCCAGTAGTGTGGTCGGGGCATTCCAAGCCGGCACTTTACCCGATTTGTAATAATTTTAAGCCATGAAAACGCTCTTCCCTACCACCCTTACCCCACCCGCCCGGCTGCTCCGCTTTTTTCAACTTGTCAGTTTTTGCCTGCTGGCTCAAGTCGCCGTCGGCCAGTCCAAAATCGACAGCCTCGAAAATGTACTGAAAACCGCCACCGGCAACCGGCGCGCTGAAGCGCTGTACATCCTCTCCTGGGAGTACCGCTTTTCCGACAAAGACAAAGCCTTGCGCTATGGCGAAGAGGGCCTCCAGCTGGCCCGCGAACTCCGCGACACTCCGGCCATCGCCTCTGCCCTCAACAGTATTTCCGAAACCTACCTCAACTTCGGAGAATACGAACTGGCCGAAAAAATCACCCGCGAAGAACTGCCCTACGCCCGCGCCATCACCCAAACTAAAAACCTGCTTGGCGCCCTCACCCGCCTGGGCACCATCCACTACCGCCGCGGCCAGCTCGATTCGGCCCTGGTGTACCAACTCGAAGTGCTGCGCGAAGCCGATAAAATTCAAAAACCTGATATCATCGGCGTCGCCAACCTCAATGTCGGCCTCACCTACATGGACCTCAAGCGCTACGACGAGGCCCTCCAATATTTTCAAACCTCCCTCCAGGCTTTTGAAACGCTGAAATTTGCCGCCGGCATCGGCGCCTGTTACGTCAATATCGCCGAAACCCTGCGCTGCCAAAAGAAATACCGCGAAGGCCTGGAAGCTGCGCTCAAAGGCGAAGCGGTGCTGCTCCAATCGGGCAACCGGCTCCACCTCGGCTACATGTACGGCATCATGTCCGACCTGTACGAATCGCTCGGCAACCGCGCCAAATGGCTGGAATACGCCCAAAAAGCCCTCGACCTAGCGCGCGAAAACCAAGACGAGCTGAGCATCGCCCAAAGCCAGGGCAAACTCGGCCGCGCCTTTCTCCAGTCCGGCGACCTGGCCCGCGCCAAACAATGCATTGACGCCTCGCTGCAAGCAGCGGAAAAAATGCAACACAAGTCGACCATCCTGAGCAATTATGCCGCACTGCGCGACTGGCACCTGCTCCAGCGCGACTTCGATGCTGCCCGCCTGTACGACGAAAAATTTACCAGCGGCCTCGACTCAGTGTTCAACGCCAACCTGGCCGAAAAAGTCGCCGACTCCCAAACCCGCTACGAAACCGAAAAAAAAGAAGCCGAAATTGCCCGGCAGCGGTTGGCGTTGCTCGATCAGCGCCTCTGGATTTTCGGGCTGCTCGGCGGCTTACTCGCCTTTTTGGTGTTCGGCTACCTGTTCTACAACCGCTATCGGCAGCGGCAAAAAGCCGCGCTCGCCGCCGCCGTTATCCGCGAACAACAGCTGGGTTTGAACGCCGTCATCGAGGCGCAGGAAGCCGAACGCAAGCGCATTGCCAAAGACCTGCACGACGGCATCGCCCAGGAGCTCGTGGCGCTCAAACTCGGCTTCGATGCCCTGGGCCGGCGCATCGGCAAAGTGGCGCCCGAGGAAACCGGCCGTTTCGCCGAACTCAACGCCCAGCTCGACGCCTCCTGCACCGAAGTGCGCACCATCGCCCACGTGATGCTCCCGCCTGCGCTCGAACAGCACGGCCTGGCCCCCAGCCTCGAACTGCTGCTGCACAACACCGCCGAGCCGGCCGGCTTGCAGGTGGAGTTCAGCAGCCGCGCCATCGAAGGGCCGCTCGACGAGAAAGTACAGGTGGGTTTGTACCGCATCGCCCAGGAACTGGTCAACAATGTGGTCAAACACGCCGGCGCCAGCAAGCTGATCGTCCAGTTGTTCCAAACCGGCAGCCAACTGGTGCTGCACGTGGAAGACGACGGCCGGGGTTTCGACTTTGAAGCTGCCCGCCAAAAAGGAACGATGGGCGTGCTCAATATCCTGAGCCGGGTGAGCACCCTGGGCGGACAGTTTTTTTCGGAAAAGGCCATGCCGCGGGGCACCGTTTCGGTGGTGCGGGTGCCGGTGTAGAATGGGATTTTGATGGGATGGGAGCGCGACGGGATGTGAGCGCGACGGGATAGGAGCGCGGATGACGCGGATTTATGCGGATAGCCGCGGATTTAAAAGGCAGCGTTACTGCGCTTAAGTTTTTGACTGCCAATATTTTGATGAGATATTGAATTTCAATAAATCTCTCCGATCATGCTCTGACAAAAGCAAAATGGGCTACATAGCGGTTAAAATAATTGTCCACGCTATGGAATTTTTACATCAGGAGATCACAGATAAAATTATTGGAGCCTTCTACTCGGTTTACAACAATTTGGGGTATGGTTTTTTGGAAAAGGTTTACGAGCGTGCGCTTTTGTGGGAGTTACGATCCCAAGGTTTATCTGTTATCCAACAACAGCAAATAAAAGTATTCTACAAATCGCAGGAAGTAGGTCTATACTTTGCAGATCTGTTGGTGAATGATACCGTGGCTGTAGAAATAAAAGCGGTAGATACCCTTTTGGATGCCCACAAACGGCAAATTCAAAATTATCTGAAGGCAACAAGTCTGGAGGTAGGGCTAGTCTTGAATTTTGGGCCGGAGCCACAAATCGCCCGTAAAATCTTTTCAAATAAATGATCTATGCTAATATCCCGATGGGATAGGAGCGCGACGGGATGGGAGCGCGACATGATAGGAGCGCGGATGACGCGGATTTATGCGGATAGCCGCAGATTCAATATAAAAAAAGATGTGAAGGATGCGCCCCACCAGTTGTTTCTAAAAAAATCCGCGGCTATCCGCCTAAATCCGCGTCATCCGCGCTCCTATTCCATCGCGCTCCCATCCCATCTTCAAATACCCTTTAAATATTCCAGCACAGCCCGCCGCTCCTCAGCGCTGAGTTTGTCGCCAAAAGTATGCCCGCTGTTGCTATATCCGGGCAAACTTGTATCGTAGGTATCGGCATCTGTTTTGTACGGCTCGATCGTATAGTTCCAGCCAAGCCGGACAGGATCGTAATCAGAACTGTCGAAGAGGCGCCGCCAATAGGTCGGCCGTTGCGTACTGTTCAGCAAGTCCTCGATGGTGGGCACCGATCCATTGTGCAGGTAGGGCGCCGTTGCCCAAACGCCGTCGAGCGGCGGCGCCACATAGCCCCGGTTGGGGCGAAGTTGGGCGCCGTGGGGCCCTTTCGCAAACCAGCTGTTGTTGTACCAGTCGGCATATTCCGGATAACGACCGTATCCGTACATCAGCAGGCTGTCGGTGCCGATCACATCGATATCGATTAAATAATTGGGATAGCTGCTATTAGCGCCGTAGGTGCCGTGGCAGGTGGAGCAGGTTTTTTCAAAAATGACTTTCCCCTGGGCAGCCAGTTCCGCGTCAATTGAAAACGGATAGGCCGGAGGTTCCAGCGTGCGTATCCAGGCGAGTACATCGACCATGTGCGCGTCGATGCGGCGGGCTTCGGCGCTGTCGGTCATCACGAGCATGCCCGACGCGGAGGAAAGCCGGGCAAAGTCCCCGGTGCCGAGGCCGTTGTAGTACAAGGTGTATTTTTTCTTCAGCAGCCACCAGGCAGGCACATCGGTCGGCACCACTTCGTCGGGCAAGGTAAATTGCGGATTGTCGATCCAGCGCAAATCAGAGGCACGCCGGTGCGCAGCCAGCGCAGCAAAAATCTTGTCGGCTGGGTTGGGGCCCCGGACGGACGTCAGAATATGCCGGCCAACAGCCTGATAACCGCGGCTAAGCGGGTAATAAGCTTCCCATTCCGGCGAGTTTTTACCATAGCGCAGTTGAACGGCGAAATCCGCAGCGCGAAAGTTGGCAGATTGGTCGTAGGAATGATCCGTGCTGGTGTTGCCCAGCCCGACGATGAGTTGGCCGTTAATTTTTTCAGCATGGCAGGTCAGGCAAGTCGGCGCGACAACCTTGACACCATTGGGCGCTTCCACAACATTGTATTGAAAGGAAATGCCGGCATTATCGCCCGTGCGACCCAGGTCGTCCGCATCGGTGCCGCGTGCTACCCGCCGGTACACCTCCAGGGGTATCCCCCGGCTCACCATGTCGCCATACAAGAGGTAGCGGTAGCCGGCTTCGGGATTACCTGCCCGTTGCGGGCTGGGCGGCATCTTGGAGAAACCGGGCGGATACGAATTTTCAGGCGCCTGGCTGCCCAGAGCCAGCACGGCCAGGGTCAGGAGGAGGAGGAAGGTGCGCAGCTTGGGCATGGGCAGGTAGATTTTATATTTGTTTTTTCTTTTTCAAAAATACGACACTGCAACATGCCCAACAAAATTCTGATCCTGCTGGTTGGCCTGCTCGCCGCTCAGTGCAGCCCCCGCCTGCCTGCCGCCGCCGACGACGAACGCGCCGAGCGCATCATACGCCATAATATTGCCGAATTCTCCCGGCAACTCATCGCCGGAAATTATGAAGCCGTCACGCAGGCTTACGCCCCCGACGCCAAAATTTTTCCGCCCGGACTCGATATTCTCCGCCGCCACGAGGCCATCCGCAACTACTGGACGCCGCCGCCCGGGCGCGACAGCCAAACGGTGCACCACCGCGTCAGTCCCGAAGAAATCCAGGTCAGTGGAAACCTAGCCTACGATTGGGGTTACTACGAAGGCCGCACCCGCCTGGCCGACGGCAGCGAACAAGCCTGGCGCGGCAAGTACCTCATTGTTTGGAAACAAACGGAGCCAGACCGCTGGAAAATTTACCTCGACGCCTGGAGCCGGGTGAGCGACAATTAAACAAGTCGCTCAAATTCAGTTGTTTAAAAAAACCATCTACACAAATTGTATTTCAAAAAATGTAATCGCCTATCCGGCAAACGCTTGGGCGCAGTACCAAGGGCCTCTATTTTCGAACCCGGAAATACGAGCCTGCTATGCACCCACGCCACCTTCCCTTCCTCCGGTTATTCGTGCCCTGGGCCGCCGGTATCGCCGCCGGCGCTACCTGGAACCGGGCTGTTCCCGGCTTGGCTGCAGGCCTGCTGGTGGCGGGCTTGATGCTCCTGCTCAGCGCGCGGATGCGCTACGCCTACGCGCTGCGCTGGGTATACGGTCTTGTGTTGGCCGGCGTGCTTTGGGGCATGGGGTATTGGCATGCCGTACAGTGCGACGAACGGCAACAAACCCATCATTTCAGCCGGCAGGAACGCCCGCCGGCAGTTTTCACCGGCATTATCGCTGACGCGCCCAGCAAAGGGCAACGGCTGAAAATGTTGCTCCGCCTGGAAACTGGCGGCCCCAGCGCCGACAGCCTGCGGCCTTGCAGCGGCCGGCTGCTTTTGTTCCTCGAACCGACAGCCGACTCAGAAAAATTGCGCTATGGCGACCGCATTTGGGTGCGGGCCGGCATAAGGGCAGTGGAGGGCCCGAAAAATCCGCAAGCCTTCGACTACCGGCGTTACCTCCATTTTCAAAATATCCACTACCTGGCCACTGTGCCGGATTCCGCTTTCGGGCGCCTCAGCAGCGGCCACGGGCATACGCTCTGGCGGGTTGCCTACCGCTGGCGCGAGCGCCTGTTGGCGGTTTTGCACGAACATTTTCCCGGCCGGGATGAATACGCCGTAGCGGCCGCCCTGCTCGTGGGCTACAAGGAAGACCTCTCCGACGAGCTGCGCGCCAGCTATGCCGAAACCGGCTCTATGCACGCGCTGGCCGTGTCGGGCACACACGTAGGTTTGTTGTACCTGGGCCTGTTATTCCTGCTGCGGCGTATTCCCTGGCGCGGGGCTTATCGCCGCTGGGGCGAAACAGGGCTGGTGCTGGCTGGCATCTGGGCTTTTACGTTTGTGACCGGGGCTACGGCCTCCGTGTTGCGGGCTTCGGTGATGTTCAGCGCCTACTTACTTGGCAAGGCTATCCGGCGGCAAGCGTCCATTTGGAATATCCTGGGCGCATCGGCTTTCGGCTTACTTTGGCTCAATCCGTATTTTCTGTTCGACGCGGGGTTCCAGTTGTCCTACGCCGCCGTAGCCGGCATCGTTTATTTCTACCCCCAACTCAAAAAAATAACACCGCCTCCGCTCAAATGGGCAGCAGAGGGATGGAAAATTCTGCTCATTGGCATAGCGGCACAGCTGGGAACCTTGCCGCTATCGCTGTACTATTTCCACCAATTTCCGGTATATTTTTGGCTGGCCGGATGGGTCGTAGTGCTGGGCGGGGCGGTGTTTCTTTGGGGCGGTTCGGTACTCGTGCTGCTACACGAACTGGCGCCCGAGCCAGCCGCCTGGCTGGGCGCAGGCTTGTACCATATGCTCCAGGCCATGAACGCGCTAATTCGCGGCATACAACAATTGCCGGGCAGCGTGGCGCCGGGCATCTGGCTGGAAGCCTGGGTAGCGGTGCTGCTCGCGCTGATGATATTCCTGGCAGCCCGAGCGCTGGAATTGAAATCGGCAAAAAGCCTGCTGGCGGCGTTGGCTTGCCTGGCGGCCTTAAGCGCCCAACAAGCTTTCCGCCGGATCGACAACATGGGGCAACAACACTTTACCCTGTACCACACTTCCCGCCATTTTCTCCTGGATATATTCGACGGTGAGCGCTGCTACGTCTGGGCCGACTCGATCAGTGCGCGGCAGGAACAGTCGGCCGCCCAAGCGCACCGCTGGGCGCGCGGGTGCATCGGCACAATGCCGCTGGAGGAACAGCGGCCGCGTGGCCCCTGCTACCGGTCCGGCCCGGCAGCCCGGATATTTGGCAAAACCCTGGTCGTACTTCATTCCCCCGAGCAGCTGCAAACCGGTACTGCTCCTTTGCCTGTCAACGCATTAATCCTTCATGGCAACCCCCGGGTACGCATCCGCGATTGCCTCGAGCGGTTCCCGACGGCTCTTGTGGTGTGCACCGCAGGCAACAGCATCCGACGGGTGGACCGATGGAAAGCGGAATGCGACAGCCTCCGGGTAGCCTGCTACAATGTGCGCGCGCAGGGCGCCTGGGTGTTTCCGTAGCCGGACGTTATTCGCTGATTGCAATGTTCCACTCTCCCTACATTTTTATTCAAAATGCTCCTCCTATGCTCTCCCAACTTATCCGTCAGTTTCACCTGACCCGTTCTGAGCGGTGCGGCGCCGCGGCGCTGCTCGCCATCAGCGCCGCCTGCTGGCTGGCGCCGGAGGTGTACAACTGGTGGCGCGGCCCGCAAGAACCAACGGATTTCCGAGACTTTGAGCGGTTGGCAGTACCACCTGCGGCCCTGCCCCTACCCAAGCAGCAAGAACAAGCGGTAAGCGGATTCCCGTTCGACCCAAACACTGCTTCCGTAGAAACCCTGGTTGCGCTGGGGCTTCCGGAAAATCTGGCGCGCACGATCGACAAGTACCGCTCCCGGGGCGGCCGGTTTCGAACAGCCGAGGATTTGCAAAAAATTTATAACCTGCGCGAGGAAGATTACGAACGCCTGCGCCCTTTCGTCCGCATCGGAAAAAATACACCGCCGGCAGGCCGCCACTTTGCCGGCGCAGCCACCGTCGCCGGAAAACCCGAACCCGAAACCTTCCCTTTCGATCCCAACACCGCCACAGCTGCCGAATTGCGCCGCCTGGGCTTGCCGGAGCCGCTGATTATGCGCCTGCTCCGCTACCGGGAAAAAGGCGGGTATTTTTTTGAGAAAAGCGATTTCAGGAAACTGTATGGACTTTCGGAGGCTGACTACACGCGCCTGGAGCCCCAGCTGGCCATTGACCGCTCGCAAACGCCGCTGCGACCGGCAGCCTATTCCGGAGGGAGCGGGCAGGCGCCGGAAATCCCAACAATCGATATCAACACTGCAAGCCCCGAAGTCTGGCAGCAACTACCCGGTATCGGAGCGGCACGGGCCAAAAAAATCGTGTGGTTTCGGGACAAGCTCGGCGGCTTCATTCAGCCTGAACAGGTGGCGGAAACGCGGGATTTACCCGACAGCGTGTTTCAGCAAATTCGCCCCTATTTGCGCGTGGAAAGCCCGGTTTTTAAAAAAATACCGATCAACACTGCCAGCATCGCGGAGATCGCCGGACACCCCTGTTTCGATTTCAAACAGGCGCAACTCATCGTCGCCTACCGCGAGCAACACGGGCCGTTTCGCAGCGCCGGCGACTTGGCGCGCATCGCCGCTTTTTCCGACCGCCAATGGCTGGAAAAAGCGGTGCAATATGTTCGGGTGGAATAAGGGCATGTTG
>CAZVZH010000069.1:0-15703 GCA_964630705.1 uncultured Saprospiraceae bacterium
TACATCCAGACGGCCGAAGGCCTGCTCGATGTACCTTTTGACTTTTAGATTTTACATTTTGACTTTCTTTGCATCATGGATCGGAAAACGCTCATTGCCGAAATTTTCAGCAAAAAAACCTTCCTCTGCGTCGGCCTCGACACCGCGCCCGATAAGCTGCCCCGACACTTGCAAAACCAACCCGATGCCGTTTTCGAGTTCAACCGCCAGATCATCGACGCCACCCGCGACCTGTGTGTGGCCTACAAACCCAACCTCGCGTTTTACGAAGCCCGCGGCGCAGCCGGCTGGCGCGATTTCGAACGCACCGTCGAGTACATCGGCGCTACGCATTTCATCATCGCCGACGCCAAACGCGGCGACATCGGCAACACCAGCCGCATGTACGCCCAGGCTTTTTTCGAACATTCGGCCTGCGACGCCGTCACCGTAGCGCCGTACATGGGCGCCGACAGCGTGACGCCCTTTCTCGATTTTCCAGGAAAATGGGCCATCGTGCTGGCGCTGACCTCCAACGCCGGCAGCCAGGATTTTCAGGAAAAAGAGCTCGCCGTGTCGGCCGAACCCCTCTGGGAAACCGTACTGCGCAGCGCCCAAAACTGGGGCAGCCCTGAGCAACTCATGTTCGTCGTCGGCGCTACCCACCCCGAGGCTTTTTCCCGGGTGCGCACCCTGGCCCCCGAGCATTTCCTGCTCGTACCCGGTGTGGGCGCGCAAGGCGGCGACCTGGCGGCCTTATGCGCGCAGGGCCTCACCGCCGACTGCGGCTTGTTGGTCAATGCCTCCCGGAGCATTCTCTATGCCTCCTCCGGCCCCGATTTTGCCGAGGCGGCCCGAGCCGAAGCCCAAACCATTCAACAACAAATGGCCGCGCTGCTGCCGGCCTGATCAACCATGAGTCCCGACGAGCGCTACCTGCACCGCTGTTTCCAGCTCGCCCGCCTGGGCGCCGGCAGCGTGTCGCCCAACCCGCTGGTGGGCGCCGTGCTGGTACACAACGGCCGCATTATCGGCGAGGGCTGGCACCGGCAGTTCGGCGCCGCGCACGCCGAAGTGAACGCGCTGGCGACCGTAGCACCCGAAGACCGGCATCTGATCCCGCAAGCAACCTTGTACTGCTCGCTCGAACCTTGCTCGCACCAGGGCAAAACGCCGCCTTGCGCGGACTTGATCGTCCGGGAAAAAATCGCCCGCGTAGTGGTCAGTAATACCGACCCTAACCCGCTCGTCGCGGGCCAGGGACTGGAAAAACTGCGCGCTGCCGGCATCCGGGTGGAAGCCGGTGTGCTCCAACGCGAAGGCTACGAACTGAACCGCCCTTTTTTTACCTGGATCACCCAAAAACGACCGTACATCATCCTGAAATGGGCCGAAAGCGCCGATGGTTTTCTGGGCCGGATCGGGCAGCGCACATCGGTTTCCGGTCCGCTGGCCCAACGCCTGGTGCACCGCTGGCGCAGTGAAGCCGACGCTATCTTGGTGGGCGCCGTTACCGCCCGGGTGGATAATCCGCGGCTCGACAACCGGCTCTATTTCGGAAAGTCGCCCTTGCGCATTGCCCTGGATTTTCGGGGCCAAATGCCAGCCGAAGCCCATTTGCTCGACGACTCGGCGCCGACCTGGATACTCGGCCCGCCCCGCCCTGGCAACTGGCAACACACCCGGTTTTTGCCGATTGGAAACTCCGGCGAAACAAGCAAGGACTGGATGCCCGCACTGCTCGAACAACTCCGCGCAGCACAACGGGCGATTTTGTTGGTGGAAGGCGGCGCTTCGGTGCTCCAGCAATTTATCGATGCCGGTTTGGGGGATGAAATCCGGATTTTGGAAAGTCCGCAACGGTTGGGTTCCGGCGTTCCGGCGCCTCGGTTGGGCGATGCGTTTATTTTGGAAAAAACGGAGATGGTGGGGTCCGAACGGCTGCGGGTGAGATGGCAGTGAATTATTTTTCCAAATCGCCAACGTCCGACTTACTTTTATCCTCAAATTTGCCTACCCGCCAGGACGTGCATTTTTTCCCATTCACTTCACAACCCACGCCGCACCATGCGAAAGCTCCTCCGCAGTCCGATTGCCCTGCTATTTGCCCTCAGTTTTTTTTCCTGCAGTAAAATTGTAAAAAACGAAGCCTACTACCAGGCCATCGCCCGCTACGTATATGCGTACACCAGCGGCGACATCGGCCGCTCCGATGCCATCCGCGTGCGTTTTATCGATCCTGCTGTGGGGCACGACCAGGTAGGTAAAGCAGTAGATGCGGGGTTGTTTTCGGTAAACCCATCCATCAGCGGCAAAGCCGTTTGGGAAGACGACCGCACCATCAAACTCCAGCCGGAAGGCCCCCTACCCTACGGCGCGCGCTACACCGGCGCCGTGCAGCTGAAGAAAATTTTCAGTCAGGCGCCCAAGGAGGCGGCCGTTTTCGAGTTTGATTTTCAGGTGCGCAGCCTGGCCTTCGAACTGGTGACCGACGGCCTGCGCATTTCCAGGGAAAACGACCCGCGCACCATGCAACTGCTCGGCCGGGTGCTGACCAGCGACGCCGTGGAGGCTGCCAGCCTCGAAAAAACACTCACGGCCAAACAGGGAAACAACACCCTCGCTGTGCAATGGACGCACTCCGGCGATGGGCTGACCCACGAATTTGTCGTCGGCGGTATCGAACGCGCCCAGCTGCGCTCAAAAGTCGAGTTGCAGTGGTCAGGCAAGCCCCTGGGCCTGGACAAGTCCGGGAAAGCCGAACAAATCGTGCCTGCCCTCGACGAGTTTATCGTGCTCAACGCCCGGGTGCAGCAGGAAGAAGACCAGTTCGTGTTGCTCAATTTTTCCGACCCGGTCGACGCCGCTCAAACGCTCGACGGGCTGATCCGGATTGAGGCGTTTGAGGGCGCCCTGCGCTTCGCCATCGACGGTAACTTCGTGCGCGTGTACCCCGGCGAGCGCATCAGCGGGCAACGCAGCCTGCGCGTGGAAGCCGGTATCCGCAACACAGCTGGCGCGGCCATGAAAGACCGGAGCGACTGGCCGCTCAATTTTGAAGCCCTGCAGCCCGGCGTACGCCTGGTAGGCCGGGGCGCCGTGATCCCACAGCAGTCCGACGGCAATATCGTTTTTCCTTTCGAAGCCGTTGGGTTGCGCGCCGTGGATGTCGAGGTGTTTAAAATTTTTAACAGTAATATTTTGCAATACCTCCAGGTGAATGAACTGGAAGGCGACCAGGAACTCGAACGCGTGGGCCGTATCGTTTTACAGAAAAAAATCACCCTCTCCGAGCTCAACCCCGACGCCAACAGCCAAGTGTGGCAACGCTATGCCCTCGACCTGAAAGCCATCATCCACCAGGACCCCGGGGCTATCTACCAAGTCCGCCTGGCGTTCCGCCGCGGGTATACCATTCAAAACTGCCCCGGCGCCGAACAGGCCGCCGACGACAACCTGGCCCACCTCGGCAAAGCCGACAACTACGGCAACCTCGTGTCCATCTGGGGTGGTTACCGCGGCATTTACTACGACGACAACGACGGCTGGTGGGACGAAAACGACGATTACGACTGGGCCAACCGCGACAATCCCTGCCGGAACGAATATTACAACTACGAGCACTTTACCAAACGCAACGTGTTCGTCAGCGACCTGGGCATCACGGCCAAACTTGGCGCCGACCGCTCGCTTTTTATTTGTGTGAACAACCTGCACAGCACGGAGCCGGAAAGCGGGGTCGACCTCGAATTGTTCAATTACCAACTCCAATCCATCGCCAAATGCAGAACTGACGGCAGCGGCGTCGCCCTGCTTGACCCCTTGCGCGAAGTGCCGTTTGTGCTCGTGGCTACCCGCGGCAGCCGGCGTGGCTACCTGCGCTTGGCCGATGGCAACACGCTCTCACTCAGCCGCTTCGATGTAGCCGGCGTGGAACCGCAGGAAGGCCTCAAGGGCTTTTTATACGGCGAGCGCGGGGTGTGGCGCCCCGGCGATTCGCTGTACCTCAACTTTGTGCTGGAGGATAAAAGCGGCAAACTGCCCGCCGGCCACCCCGTCAGCTTCGAACTCACCGACCCGCGCGGCGCGCTGCAGTACCGCACCGTCTCGACCCAACATGTGGGCGGCGTATTCGCCTTTCCCTGCGCTACCCGTTCCGACGCACCCACCGGCAACTGGACCGCCAAAGTGCAAGTGGGCGGCGCGGCGTTTACCAAATTGTTGAAAATTGAAACCGTCAAGCCCAACCGGCTCAAGTTCGACCTGAATTTTGGGAAAACAACCCTCGCTGCCAGCGACGCCTCCGGCAGCGGCCGCCTTCAGGTCAACTGGCTGCATGGCGCCCCCGCCCGCGGCCTCAAAGCCCGGGTGGAAATGCAGCTGCGGGCCGCTCAAACGGCGTTTAAAAATTTTAAAGACTTCGTGTTCGACGACCCCGCCCGCACGTTCCAGAGCGAACCCGAAGTGGTGTTCGACGCCGCGCTCGACGGCAACGGCCAGGCAACTATTCCGCTTCGTTTGGGCGACCAACAGAATGCCCCCGGCAAACTGGTTGCCGATTTTAAAATGCGCGTGTTTGAGGCGGGCGGCGATTTCAGCACCGACAATTTCGCGCTGGACTATTACCCCTTCGAGCGCTTCGTCGGCGTGTTTATCCCGGCCAACCGCTGGGGCGCCAAAGAACTCGACCAAAAAGGCGGCACCATCCAGTTGGCCTGTGTCGACAAAAACGGTCGCCCGCTGGCCGGTCAGCGCCTCGAAGCCGGACTGTACCGCTGCGACTGGCGCTGGTGGTGGGACGAAGACCGCGCCAGCAATGTCGGCCAGTTTAATTCCAGCGACCACCTCAACGCCGTGGATAAAATTGTGCTTACCACCGATAGCCGCGGCCTGGCCAGTTGGAACGTGACGCCCGGCGATTGGGGCCGCTACCTCGTGCGCGTCACCGACCCCGAAGGCGGACATGCCGGCGGCGACTTCTTCTGGAGCGGTTACCCCGACGACCTCAACGATATGCACAGCCGGAATGCCGCGGCCATGCTGCCCTTTTCGGTGGAAAAAGAAAAATACCAGGTCGGCAACGAAGTCGCGCTCAAGGTGCCCGCCAGCGAGAACGGCCGCATTTTACTCACCTTGGAAACCGGCTCCCGGGTGGTCGAGCACTTGTGGTTTGATGCCAAGGCCGGAGATAATTTCCTGAAATTCAAGGCCGGGGAAAACATGGTGCCAACGGTGTATGCCCACGTCAGCCTGTTTCAGCCGCACGCCCAAACCAAAAACGACCTGCCCATTCGCATGTACGGCGTCATGCCGGTGAACGTGGAAAACCCGGGCTCGCACCTCGAGCCCAAACTCAGCATGCCGGAAGTGCTGCGACCCGGCGAGCCGTTTACGGTGAGCATCCGTGAAAACTCCGGCCAGGCCTGTACCTACACCCTGGCTGTCGTCGACGAAGGGTTGCTCGATTTGACGCGCTTCCAAACGCCCAATCCCTGGGATGCCTTTTTCGCCCGCGAAGCCCTGGGCGTCAAAACCTGGGACATGTACGATTACGTGCTGGGGGCTTACGGCGCTCAATTGGAACGCATCCTCAGCGTTGGCGGCGATGCCATCAACCAAAAGGCCAAAAACGGCGCGCAAATCAACCGTTTCAAGCCGGCCGTACTGCACCTGGGGCCATTCAAACTGGGGAAAGGGCAAACTGCAAAACACACCTTGAAACTCGACAATTACGTCGGCTCGGTACGCGCTATGGTGGTATGCTCCGCCCCAGCAGCCGGCGGAGCCAGCGCCTATGGGAGTGTGGAAAAAACCTGCCCGGTGCGCAAACCACTGATGATCCTACCCACCTTACCCCGCGTGCTGGGGCCGGGCGAGTCGTTGCGCTTGCCCGTCGAGGTGTTTGCGATGGAAAACAAAGTTAAAGCAGCCACTATTCGGGTACGCGAGCAATCCGGGCTGGTGCGTATCGGCGGCTCGCCGACGACCAACCTGGAATTTCCGCAACCCGGTAATAAGTTGGCTTATTTCGACCTTCAGGTCGGCCAGCGCACCGGGGTGGCCAAATTCACCATCGAGGCCCAGGGCGGCGGTGAAAAAGCCGTGCAGGAAATTGAAATTCTGGTGCGTAACCCCAACCCGGTTCAAACCAGCGTCTGGGAAGGCGAAATCGAACCGGGCCAAGACTGGGCGGCGAGCTATGATGCCTCCCGTTTTTCCAACATCAATTCAGCAGTGATCGAGTTGAGCACCCTGCCGCCCATCAACCTCAGCCGCCACCTGGAATACCTCATCCAGTATCCGCACGGCTGTATCGAGCAAACCGTCTCGGGCGCTTTTCCCCAGTTGTACGTGGAGGCCCTGACCCCCGTTTCGGAAAAGGACAAGGAAAAAATGGGACGCAACCTGACTGCCGCGATCACCAAAATCCAAAATTTCCAAAATGGCGACGGCGGTTTCTCCTATTGGCCCGGCGGCAGCTACATCAACGACTGGAGCAGCAGCTATGCCGGCCATTTTCTGCTGGAAGCCAAAGCCCGCGGCTACGCCATTTCACAGGGCATGCTCGATCGTTGGGTCGATTACCAAACTCGCACCAGCCGCCAATGGGCTGCCGCTGGAAATGACAACGATTGGCGCAGCTACGACAACGCGCTCAACCAGGCATACCGCTTGTATACCCTCGCCCTCGCCGGAAAACCTGACCTGGCGGGCATGAACCGGCTGAAAGAACAAAAAGGCTTGTACACGCAATCCGCGCTTTTACTCGCCGCCGCCTATTCGCAGTCCGGCAAACCGGAGGCAGCCCGGGAACTGGCCCGTGGAAAATGGCGCGACGACTGGAGTTACGCCTGGAGTGGCAGCACCTACGGCAGCGACCTGCGCGACCGGGCACTTTTACTCGAAACTTATACCGCGATTGGTGACAAACGCCGCGCGGAAGCCCTGGTCGAGTACCTGTGCCGCGAGCTCGGCAACCAACAAGGTTGGTATTGGAACACGCAGAGCCTGGCCACTGCCATGCGCGCCTTGGCCATATATGCCGGGAAAAATCTGGACGGGAAAGGCACATCTTTTGCCTACTCGATCGGCAGCGGCGGCTTTCAAAATGGAAATGCCGCCAAAGCTATTTCTACTGTGCCCTTCACGGACAAAGCATTTGCCGCCAACAAGATTGCTGTAAAAAACAAAGGCGCCGCCAAATTGTACGCCCGCCTGATTCTCTCCGGACAATTGCTGGCTGGCGAAGAAATTGCGGAGGCTAAAAATATTGCTCTGAGCGTTCGATACACGGATTCAAAAGGGAATCCAATCGATATCAACCGCCTCAAACAAGGCACTGATTTCGTTGCGGAAGTTACGATTCGCCGAAATGGCGATCTGACTTTCCCGTTCAACGAACTGGCACTTGCCCAGGTGTTCCCTTCTGGCTGGGAAATCCTGAATGCCCGCATGAGTGCCATCGGCATTGGCGGCAACAGCGCTTCTGAATATCAGGATATTCGCGACGACCGCGTGTACACCTATTTCGACCTGCCGTATTCCTTCGATAACCGGACCAACCGCGTCCGCGAAACCACCAGTACCTTCCGCATTCAACTTAACGCCGCCTACGCTGGCCGCTACTACCTCCCAGCTGTCAGCTGCGAAGCGATGTATGACAACCGAATTCGCGGCAGCGCGCCGGGGAAGTGGGTTGAAGTAATTTAGACGCCTTGGATTGGAAAAACGGGGGTTGGACAGCAGCAGGAAATACCAGCTGTTGGGCCAACCCCAATTTTTTTGTCTTGCATCTACCTTGCCAGCCAAATTTTTTAAAAAATCGCCGCTCAGCTTGCCCTTTTTTCCAAGGCAAACTATCTTTGTAGCGAAAATTCGCCATTACAAACAAAAGATAGTTTAACATGACCGATACCGCCGTCCAAACTGACGTTTTAAAAGGCGCCGAATTTCTGATTCGCGACGCCCAACCCGAGGATATTTTTATACCGGAGGAATTCAACGAAGAACAACGCATGATCAAGCAGATGTCGGAGGATTTCCTCGAGCAGGAAATTTTACCGAACACACAAAAAATTGAAAAACAAGAAGATAACATCGCGCCCAAGATTCTGAAAAAAATGGGCGACCTGGGTTTGCTCGGCGCCCACATGCCGAAAGAATACGGCGGACTGGAACTGGATACGAATACCAATACCATTATTGGCGAGGTGTTCGGCCCGGCAGGGTCCATTATCGTAGCCTTTGCTGCGCACACCGGTATCGGAATGTTGCCCATTCTGTATTTCGGTACGGAGGAACAAAAACAAAAGTTTTTACCGGGCCTGATTTCCGGCGATTTGAAAGCCGCCTACTGCCTGACCGAGCCTGGGAGTGGTTCCGACGCGCTTAACGCCAAAACCCGCGCCGACCGCAGCGCCGATGGCAGTCACTACGTGCTTAACGGGCAGAAAATGTGGATTTCCAACGCTGGCTTTGCCGATATTTTTATTGTTTTCGCCAAAATTGACGGCGAACATTTTACCGGTTTCATCGTCGAGCGCAACTCGCCTGGCCTCACTCTGGGGGCCGAGGAAGACAAGATGGGGATCAAAGGCTCTTCGACCCGGCAGGTGTTTTTTGAAAATGTGAAAGTACCTGCTGAAAATGTGCTTGGCGAAATTGGCAAAGGTCACCTCATTGCCTTTAACGCCTTGAATATCGGGCGGTACAAACTAGGAGTAATGTGTATCGGCGGTTGCAAAAAGGCAATTAGTTCGGCTACCCAATACGCCAACGAACGCGTACAATTCAATCAGCCCATCGGCAACTTCGGCGCCATTCAACACAAACTGGCTGAAATGGCAATCCGAACTTTTGCTGGCGAGAGTGCGATGTACCGCACCTCGCAATTGATGCAAGACAAAAAAGCCGAAGGTTCGGCCGCCGGCAAATCATTCGGCTTGGCTACCCTGGAAGCGGCAGAGGAATACGCCATCGAGTGCTCTATTTTGAAAGTATACGGCTCGGAAGTGACGGATTTTTGCGTAGATGAAAACGTACAAATCCACGGCGGTATCGGTTTCAGCGAAGAATATTCCGCCGCCCGCGCCTACCGCGACAGCCGGATCAACCGGATTTATGAAGGCACCAACGAGATCAACCGTTTGCTCCTGGTCGACCAACTGTTCAAACGCGCCTTGAAGGGCAAGCTGGACATTGTTGGACCAGCCTGGGCCGTGCAAAAAGAGCTCGCCTCCATGCCTTCTTTTGAAAAACCGGAAGGCGACTATGCGGCAGAGCACCAAGCCATTGCCGATTTCAAAAAAATTATTTTGATGACAGCCGGCGCAGGCGCCAAAATGCAAATGGACGGCAAGATCAACCTGAAAGACGAACAGGAAGTTCTCATGAACTGCGCCGATATGCTCATCGATCTTTTCGTCGCCGAGTCGCTGCTGCTGCGCGTACAGAAACTTGCGCAACGCGACGACAACCTGCAACCCCAGGAAGTATACGACGCCATGCTCCAGGTTTTTCTGCACGACGCCACTGCCCGCATGAGCAAAAACGCGACCGACGCGCTGGCCTCCTTTGCCGAAGGCGATCTGCTGAAAACCTTTTTGATGGGGCTGAAACGCTTTACCAAATACCCGCCGGTGAATGTAAAAGAAAAACGCCGCCGCATTGCGCAAGTAATGCTGGAAGCAAACGGTTGGTGTTTCTAAGCGGCGAATAACCAATGCACCATCCCCTTCCTGGAAACTTCCGGGAAGGGGATTTTTTATTGCCTGTAGGAAATACGGGCTTCCTGCTTTTGCAAAGGCAATTCGGCGACCAGTTGGCTGACCAGCCGTCCGATCCGCATGCCCTCATCACAATCCATGCGAAAGTGGACGCCAAGCGCTATACGGGAAAGCGCATTTTCTGCAGCCATTTCCTCAAAGGAGCGGTAAAATCGGGGTTTGCCGACAAATTCAGTCCGGCCTTCATGGGTACGGTCGGTCAATGGAAAGGAGCCGCCGAGGAAGTCGGTCAGTATGCCGGACACCGCCGATCCGATAGCCGCATGCCCGGAAGGATAGGAAGGGAACGGCGGGCTGTCGTGCAGCGGCTTCCAGCCGGGGTTTGCCACCCGGCGGAGGTATGCCTCCGGCCGCTCCAGGTTGAAATCGTACTTGGCCTTCCAACATACCACCATGACATCGGCGCTGGCCAACGCAGCCTTCAGGTATAACTCCAAGCACTTTGGCAAAGGCAGTGCAGCCCGTTCAACCGCCTGATTGACAACGGAAATCCAATGGCCCATAGGCGATACCGTCAAGCCGGGTACATCGTCGCTCCAAAACTCCGCCAGCCACCGGTACTCATTGGTTAGTGGCTTGGACATGGCTAAAACTTCCATTGCCTGTACATGAAAGGGCGTACCCGGTCGGGTATCATACCGCAAGGGCGGTAGGATGCCGATATCAGACGGCCGCACCACCATCGAACGGGACATGCCCCAGTAGGGTAAAAGCGCCGCGGTGTGGTGGACGCCATCGGGGCGCCAGCAGCCGGCACCATCCGGCGACCGGTACTGTGCGTCGTAGTTGTGTTGATCGCCCTCATGCCCGATCGTATCCGTAGTTGACCAAACCCAAATATCCCGCGCAATTTTTTTTCCGTAGGCTACCGAGCGGCTCAACACTGCGCTGTGGACTTTTTTCCCACCCCCCCGCAAACACTCCTCCTCCAGCATATTAATTTTCTCCGCCAAATGCGAGGGCGCTGTCGGAAAAAACTGCCGGAAAATTTCGGCATAAGCGGCATTCAGGCCTGCAGGTAAAAAGTATTGCCCGGAATACCGCTGGGCTTCTGGTAAGCCGTTAACAAACACGCTTAAATCCGTGGCCTCCGGAATACCCGGCAAAGCCGCCTGCCAGGCAGCCATTTCAACGTAACTCCACATACGCGCAGTCACCGGAGGGCGGTATCCCGGCGTAAAGCGTTCCAGTTCCAATAAAAGTTGATGCCATTTTTCCAGCAAGGCGGAAGCCTCCAGGTAGTGTTCCGGTTGACGAACAGCCTGGTCTTGCTGGCAGGCCAGCGGCGCGAGGATGAAAACCAGCAGCAATACACCGTTTTGAAAAGTTTGCTTCATGTCCGACAACCGCTTCAATGTTCAGCAGCAATATTGGAGAATTCCGGTTTAAAGTTCATGCGAAAAATGGTGCCGCGGCCCTCCCCGGAGAACACCTCCAGCCCGATCTGGTGCAGTTTTAAAATACTGTCGACCAACGACAAGCCTATGCCGGAGCCTTTAAGGTGCCGGATACCGGCGCTGCGGTAAAAGGGTTGGAAGATCATCTGCTGGTCTTCGGGTGAAATACCCGGACCGCTATCGGCAATTTCCACCTGATGACCGCCTTCGGGTTTTACCAAAAACCGCACGCGCACCCGGTGATCGGGCGAATACTTGCAACCATTGTCCATCAGGTTTAAAAAAGCCAGGTTGAGCAGTTGTTCATTGGCCAACACGCAAAGTTGTTCTTCCTGCTCCGGAGAGCCTTCCATGTCGAACACGATGTGGTAGTCGGGGTGCCGCCGCAAAATGGCGGCGCGGGTATGCAGTAAAGCCTCGTCGAGCCGAACCGGCTGGAAGGCAATAGCGGCGCCATCGGAGTGCACTTTTGCGAGCTGCAGCAGATTTTCAGATACTTCGTTTAAATGGCGGGTGTCGTCCAACACCGAAACCAGGGTTTCCTGGTACTCCTCCGCGCTGCGTTTTTTGGCCAATGCCACCTCCAGCTGCGCCGTGATGACGGAAAGTGGGTTTTTCAGCTCGTGGGAAACATTGGAGATAAAGTTTTTCTGCATGCGGAAAGCCAGTTCAATCCGGTCGAGCAGGCGGTTGAAGGTGGCGGCCAGGCGGCCGATTTCATCGCGCTGGCCCGGCGTTTCCAAGCGGGTTTGTAATTGCGCCGGATGAATTTTATCCACCTGCCCGACAATGCGCGACACCGGCGCCAAAGCCTGCCCGGCAAAAGCCCAGCCGCCGAAAGCCACAATGCCGACGCCGAGGAAAAAGGTCAGCATCAGGATGTTGCGCAGTTGGGCCAATTCCTCCGAATTGAAGGTAGCCTCCGCCACGATCACGTATTCGCGGCCGGTGCGCGTACGGTGAAACAAGCCCAGAGCGTGCCGGTCCTCCAGTAAAAACCGGAGTTCGGAGCTGCCTCTGATCTGCCGGAACAACGCAGTGGAGGGCACTTCCGCCTGGGCGTTGAAGGTAAATACCCGCCGGCTCTTCGCGTCGTAGATGGCAATATTTTCACTGAAGGGCAAATGGCTCTCCGTCAGGGGTCTGGAGGGTTCCACTGGGCTCAGCACGCCGTCGTTGTTCAGAACCATCTCGGCCGTCATCAGAGCTTTAGAGCGCAGATGGTTGTAAAATTCATCTTCCGTGATTTGCCGGAATTTGGCGTAAATAAAATACAGCGACAGCAACAGAATGCCTGCTACAATGGTGATAAACTGCAAGGTGAGTTTGGTCCGGATCTGCATGTTCTATCGTCGGGGCTAGCCTTCTCTCAGGATATAGCCGTTTTTAAATTGGGTGTGAATCAACTTGGAATCGAAGTCTTTGTCCACCTTTTTCCGAAGAAAATTGACATAAACTTCGATCACATTGGTGCCGGTATCAAAATCGAGATTCCATACTTTTTCAGAAATCTCCAGTTTGGAAATGACCCGCATGGGGTTTTTCAGGAAATACTCCATGAGCGAAAACTCCTTCGGGGTGAGCGGAATATTCCGGCCCGCGCGGGACAGCTCCCGGGTTTGCAGGTCCATGACCAGATCGGCAAACCGGAGTTCGGGTAAATGCTGGTAGCTATCCACCGGGCGGCGGGCCAGCGCCTGGATGCGCACGAGCAATTCGCGGAATTCGAAAGGTTTGGTCAGGTAGTCGTCGGCGCCGGCATCGAAGCCGGCCACTTTGTCGTCGGTCTGGCTGAGGGCCGTGAGCAGCAAAATGGGCGTGCGGTTGCCCTCGCTGCGAATCTGGCGGGTCAGGTCGATGCCGTTGATTCCGGGCAGGATAATATCCGAAACGATCACCGAATAGCCCCCCGATTGAGAAAGACGTTTGCCGGCATAGCCGTCGGTGGCAAAATCCACTTCGATCTGGTGTTCGGTCAACCCTTTTTTAATCGACCGCGCCAGCTTGGGCTCGTCTTCTATAAGCAGGATGCGCATTTGGATGGCAAGTTTAGCAAGAGCAAAGGAGAAATTCGTTCCACGTTTGGCTATTGGCGGATAGCCGGTTGATTTTTAAGCACTTTTTAAATTCTGAAAGATGTACTTGGCCTCAATTTTGACCCTGAAGCAGCACATCTGTCAAACTCAAAATTTAACACATTTAAAGACAAAACATTCCAATGAAGCGTCTTCACTTTACTCGCCTTTTGGCCTTTTTACTTGTAACCAGTTGGCTTTGGTCGTCTTGCGGCGACAATGCTCCGGATCCTGTGGATAAAGGCGTCCAATCTTTTGATAGCCAGGCTTCCATGTCCTGGAACAATCTTTACCTCGACGTCGAGCGCTATGCCTCCGGGTATCGCCCCGGGCCTGCGCCCCGCTCGCTGGGCCTGATGGGCTTCGCTGCCTACGAAGCCTGCATTCCCGGCATGCCCGATTACAACTCGCTGGCTCCGCTTTACGGCGGACTTTCCATCCCCGCCGCCGAAGAAAATCAGGAATATCACTGGCCAACTGTGGTCAATGCCGTTTACGGCTACATGATGCCCCGGTTTTTCGCCAAAGTCAGCCCTTCCCTTTTACAGCAAATCGCCACTTTGGAATCGGCTAATGAAATCAAATTTCGAGCCGAAACTACTGCCGACATTTTCGATCGGTCGAAAAAACGCGGCCAGGATGTAGCCAAAGCTGTTTGGGACTGGTCGACCACCGACAGCTACGGCCACGACGCCTACAACGACCCCTTCGGCAATTACAACTGGCAAGCGCACTATTCCGGCCCCGGCGACTGGGTTCCGACAACGCCCGGACCAGGCAAACCTATGTTTCCCAATTGGGGAAAAGCCCGCACCTGGGCGCTGCCCGAGTCGGCCAAACTATCCAAACCGCCGCTCGCCCACAGCGACAGCCCTACCTCAGCCCTGTATGCGCAAGCCATTGAGGTGTACGCCCAAAACACCCCCACCTGGTCGTACGAAGCCGAATGGATCGGCGAGTTCTGGAGCGACGACCTGGTCAACCTGACCTTCAGCCCCGGCCCGCGCTGGGTGGCCATCGCCAACCAGGTCATTTTAGCCGAAGGCGCTAATTTGGAAACGGCGATCGTCACCTATGCCAAAGTGGGCATGGCCCTCAACGATGCCGCCGTCGGCTGCTGGCACTCCAAATACTACTACAATGTGGAGCGCCCGGAAACGTACATCCAACGGGTGATCGACCCGAGCTGGAAACCAGGGCTCGAAAACCCGCTCACCGGCGACAAGGGCATTACGCCCTCTTTCCCGGCCTACCCCTCGGGCCACTCCACCATGGGCGCTGCCGGCGCCGAAGCCCTGGCCAGCATGTTCGGCTACGCCTACGGCATGACCGACAACTGCCATAAAGACCGCGCTGAGTTCAACGGCACGCCGCGGGCCTTCGGCAGCTTCTACGAAATGGCGCTCGAAAACGCCTGGTCGCGCGTGCCCCTGGGCGTGCACTTCCGCATGGACAGTGAGGAAGGCGTGCGTTTCGGCACGGTGATCGGCCGTTATGTGAACAACCTGCCCTGGAAAAAATAACCAGGAAGTATCCACTATACGACGACGGCTTTTCAGGTGCGCATGCCTGGGGAGTCGTCGTTTGTTTTGTGGGTATGCTCACGCACTCACAAAACTGTTTTCTTCTGGCAATTCTTCATCGATTGGTATGCAAATCCGAACTGAATCCTTGATTTTTATCACCGCACTCCTGACCGTCGCCTGTAACGCCGGCGATGTACCTGCACCCACCACCCAAAACCGGATACAGGAAAAGGTGGAAACATACGGCACCGGCGCCGTCTCCCGCCGTTATCAACTGGTGGATGGGAAAATAGAGGGCGTCATGACAGACTATTTCCCCGACGGCCGCATCAAAGCCGAGCGCCGGTTCGAAAACAACAAACAAACCGGACGGACGGTCCTGTACCACCCCGGCGGCGCCATCCGCGAGGTGCAATACTATGAAAATGGGCTGAAGGAAGGCGGCGACACGCTGTTTTACGAAACCGGCCGGCCGGAATTCATCGTGCATTTTCAGCGGGGACTGAAAAACGGCCCCTTGCAGAAATTTTCGCCGGAAGGTGTGTTGGTGTTCGAAGCCCGGTACCGGCTGGACACGTTGGAGGAGGTGCGGGGGAAATCGGTCCGGTAGGGGCGGCCCTTGCGGCCGCCCTGGATGCGGTCGTCCGTGATGTAACCGCAGCACCGGGCGACCGCGAGGGTCGCCCCTAGCGCGGCGCTTTTGTCGCTGTTGGCACCCTCGCCAACAGCACGGCAGATGACATGGCCAGACCTAAGCCCTCATTCCACCATTCTTGTTGTCGCGGACGCCAACAAGGGCGAAAAAGCGCTCAACAGATAACCAGGCATCTCCTTTCACTGGGGGGTCAAGGCTAGGCGGAAACCGAGATTGGTATAGCGGGCGGCTGGGTTCCAGTCGTAGCGGTAAGACACTTGGCAGCCATCAGCGGAATCGATCCAGG
>CAZVZH010000069.1:15713-19699 GCA_964630705.1 uncultured Saprospiraceae bacterium
CAAAGCAGGCCGGGCTGGAGCGCTCAACAGATGACCAGGCATCTACTTCACTGGGGGGAGGAAGCCAGGCGGAAACCGAGGTTTAGGTCACAACCGTCCGGACGCCAATAGCTGCGTACCGCCAGGCGGCAGTCATCGGAGGAACTGTTCCAAGAGCCACCACGATTGACACGGCGTTCGCCCTCTTTTGGTCCAGTTGGATTGAATTGTGCCCCTCCATTTTCCTGGTAGTCTTCGTACCAATCCCAACACCATTCCCACACATTGCCTCCCATGTCATACAAACCTAGTTGGTTAGGCAACTTCTTAGCCACTGCCCGCGTCCGGCGACGACTATTATCATTGTACCAACTTAGCATAGTCACCGTATCGCCCCCAGAATACTCAAAACCGTCGCGAAGGCCTGCCCCTCCCCCCCTAGCGACAAACTCCCATTCTGCTTCCGTAGGCAAGCGGAAGCCGTTAGCTGCGATATCGATTGCAATATTTTCGTAGTAATCGGCGAAATTACCTTTCGACACTGCTCCCATCATGTATACCGGGCGTAGGCCAAAACGCCGGCTCAACCAGTTAGCATATAGGCAGGCATCAAACCAGGTGACATTGACGATTGGGTTGTTTCCTTCCCAGCCCCAGCCGGGCTGCGAGATGGTTTTTTCGTCAAAAATATCTTTGCCTTGTTCGGCCAGGTAAAGGTTGTACTGCCAAACAGTGGTTTCGGTGCGGGCCATCTGGTAGTCAGAAAGCAAAACCTGGTAGTTTTCGGCCATATGGAAGGTACCGCCAGGCACCGACAGCATCACGGGGTAATATTTCTCCTCCAGAGTCTGAAAAACTGCGGGGCGCAGGTTTTGCAAAATCGTACGCAGCGCCGAACGGGCCGAACGAGCGCCTTCGGCGGTGCGGGTGTCGATTTTCAGGGTATCGGCAGGGTCATGCACACCGAGCGAGCGGGCGATTATCCCGACTTCAAACATGGCGCCGAGGGCATTGCCCGTTTCGGCGAAAAAATAGGCCGGCTCGAACATGAAATCGGCTACCACGGGGCGCAGGCGGCCCAGGGGGGTATCGAAAGGTTTTAGAGCGGTGAGGTCGGCGGCGTCGTGTAGGCGGTCGCGGGCGGTTTCATAGTCGAGGCGAAGGATGGCGGCGGAGGCGTCGTCGAAGAGGCTTTGCACCACTTTTACCGTAGCATCCTCGGCTCTGCGGCGCTCCTCCTGAGCTTGCTGCAGCGCTTCTGCCGCTCGGCGTTTTTCCACTTCGGTGGCGCCTTGCAGGCGTTGCACCTCTTCATTTATAAGGAGGGTTTGCGCTTCGTTTCGTTCAGCACGCTGCAATAACCTTGCTGCTTCTATGGATTTATTTTTGATTACTTTTTGACTGGATTCAACCTGTTCCTTAGTTTCCAAAATAACCTGCGCCTGTCGGGAAGCATTTTGCGTTTGCAAATATGCATACCAAGAGGCTCCAATCGCAACCAATGACAAAATCACCGCACCCAGAGCTACCAGACGCGCCCGGCGCCGGGCCAATACGGCTTTTTCTTTTTCAAGACGCTGCTCATTAGCTTCCTGTTGCAGGCGCTCACGTTCTTCTTCAGCGCGCCGCGCGGTCGCGATCTCCCCAATTGGCCCCACCAGGGTATCGTGCCCCACTTCGTAAATCATCCGCCCGACTTCGTCGCGCTGCACGCGCAGCAGGGAGGCGGCGCTGAGGCGGTCGAGCAGATCTTGGGTGATTCCGGGCTGCGCCAGCAGGGCCTGGGCGGCGTAGGGTACGCGAAGGCCGTCTTTCACGAGCTGGTCTTCCACCAGACGGCGGGCGAGGGTTTGTTCGGCTTTGGGCAGGTTGGCAATGGTGCGATAGTAAAACTGCCCGAAAATGCTGGGAATATCACTGAGGTCGGCAGTGCCGATACATTGACCAGGAGCAACGACAAGGTTCTCTTCAACATACCGGCAAATAATCTGCAATGCGCTGGTTTCGATGCGGCCGTGCGCATCGCGCAGGGCATCGAAAATGGCCGCCAGGGTTTCCGGAGCATAAGAAAATGGAGGCGTGTCGAATTCGGAGTGCGGAATGTGGAATGCGGAATCTTTCTTCCCCGCGGAAACTGAAAATTCCGCATTCCGCATTCCGAATTCCGCATTCGACAGGGCTGCCGGCCGGCATACGGCTTCGCGCGCGCTGGCCTCATCCAGGGCATCCAGTTCGTAGCCGTGCTGGAGCAGGTTGGGCAAATAATCTTTGAGTCCGTTGAGCAGGCTCATGCGGTCGGCGCGGATGGAAAACACCACCTTAAGGTCGAAGGGCGTGTACAGGGCGTCTTCGGCGTCGGGGCTGAGCGGCGCCCTGGCCAGCGCGGCTTCCACGCGGCGGGGCACTTTGGCATACAGGGCTTCGGCGAGTTGTTTTTTAAACTCCAGGACTTGTTCGGGCGGGTAGCTGAACAACTCTTCGAACTGGTCGAATACGAGCAGGAAGGCGGCTTGATCGGGCCGCTGGCAGTTTTTCACCGCTTGCCAGATGCCGGGGCCGGCCAGCGCATCGGCCACGAGCGGCGCCGGGGCGGCATGGCGGGCCAGGGCGTGGCGCACCACTTCGGCGGGCGGCAGGCTTTCGCCGGGTTTGTACGGGCCGAAGCGGATTTCCCAAAAACGGCGCTTGTTTTGTTTTTCCAGTAAGGGAAAAATGCCGGCGGAGAGCAGCGAGCTTTTGCCATAGCCCGATTTGCCGTAAAGGATGACCAACTGCTCGAGTTCGAGCAGGCGGAACAGGCGTTCGATATCGGCGTCGCGGCCGAAAAAAAGCGCTTGTTCGTCGGTGCGGAAGGGGCGGATACCCGGGTATCGTTTCATGGCTCAGGGAAGGGTTTCGATCAGGTCCTGGACGGCTTTGCGGATTTTGTTCATTTCCAGCAGGGCGCTTTCGCTGCTCACCACGCCTTCGCGGATGGCCTGGCGGAGTTCGTTGAGGCGGCCGAGCTGGAAGGCGGCGTCGGCAGCGGCGGGTGTTTTTTCGAGGGTTTCGAGGATGCGGCTGAGGAGGCCCTGGCGCAGCCAGTCGCGCAGGGTTTGTTTGAGCGGGGCGCCGGCGGACTGGCGTTGGTCTTCTTCGGCGGTCCAGCGCTTGTTGAGCTCGGCGAGGAAATCGGCGGGGCTGAGCTCGTCGACAAACTCGACTTCGAACTGGTCGGCGTAAAATACGCGGGTGTCGCCGGCTACGGCGGGGTTGACAGCGTACTGGAGGGCTTTGTTGCGTTCGGGGTTGAGCAGGCGCAGCAGCATTTGCATGGGCCAGCGGTCGAACTGGAAACCGAGGAACACGAAGTCGGTGGCGTTGCGCAGGGCGTGGGAGAGTTCGATGTAGAGCGGGCTGCTGAGTTTTTTATCGCCGAGTATTTGGGAAAAATACAGGAACAGGTCGTCGTGGGTAAGCACGAGCGAGTTGTGGTCGCTGAGTACGCCGAACAGGTTGAACAGCAGGCGGGTATCGCGGGGGTTGGCCTGAATGCGGTCGTAGGGTTCGGGCGTGCCGCGGTAGTCGTAGTAGCTAAACTGGTGGAGGATGCCGCCCTGCTCGAACGAGCGGCGCAGGCCGAGGTCGGGCATGGTATTGATGACTACGGGAAAGGGCAGGCGGGCGATCTGTTCGTACAGGGGTTGGAGTTTGGCCTGTTGGGCTTCGTAAAACTCGTCGAACCGGCGCCAGGTGCGGGTGCGGGCGGCGTCGTTGGGGAAGAGAAAAAGGTTTTCGCCGGGGTAGGCCATGGCGATGTCGCGGGGCAGGCTGCCGGGCAGGTCGGTCGCATCGATGCCCAGGTGGGCGAGCAGTTGGCCGAACTGGTTTTCATCGGGCAGCAGTTCGGGGCCGATGAGCAGCACGCATTGCTGGTTGGCGAGCGATTTCAGGAGGTCTTTCCAGGCGATGGTGGCGGGTGGCATATCAATTGGTTTTGGGCGAATATCGCGATTTTCGGGAAATTT
>CAZVZH010000070.1:0-19507 GCA_964630705.1 uncultured Saprospiraceae bacterium
GCTCTTTCTGTTTGAAGAAGACTTTTTTCAACCAAATCAATTTGCTATGTTATTCTTAGAGGTACTCACGATTCCCAAAGACGACCCAATTGCCTTTACTTTCTTTACTGGCTACATGGCCATGATGGCCGCTTCAGTTTTTTTCTTTTTTGAGCGTGGCAGTGTAGACGGTAAATGGAAACTTTCCCTTTTGGTCTCAGGCCTTATTACTGGCATCGCGGCTGTCCACTATTATTACATGCGGGATTATTACCTGGCTACGGGGGAAAATCCAACAGCGCTCCGGTATATTGACTGGACGCTGACAGTGCCGTTGATGTGTGTGGAGTTTTACCTGTTGACCAAAGCGGCAGGCGCCACCACGGGCCTGCTTTGGAAGCTGATTCTCGCCTCTGTGTGGATGTTGGTCGCCGGTTATATTGGCGAGGCTTTCAATCCGGAAGGCGGAAGCGGTACCCATTCTGCGCTGTGGGGCTTCATCTCTACACTGGGCTATCTGTACATCCTTTATACCGCCTGGTTTGGTGAAGTCGCACGATTGGCCCGAAACAGTAACAATTCTACGGTGGAGCGCGGCGTACGGACCCTTGCCTGGTTCGTATTGGTTGGTTGGGCGATTTACCCGATCGGTTACATGTGCATGCCCGGCGGCTGGCTGAACAGCGCATTTGGCTGGAGTTCGGCGAATGTGGATCTTTTCTACAATATCGCCGATGCGATCAACAAAATCGGTTTTGGTCTGGTGGTCTATTCGATTGCCATTGCCGAAACGGCACGGGCAAAGGCGGCCTGATGCAATTAAGGGGAGACAAAGAAGGAGAGGCGTCGGAAAGGCGCCTCTCTTTTTGGTTAAATGGTGGAAACGATGAAAAAAACAGGGTTCGCTTTCTTAGCTTCTTTTTTGCTCGCACTTGCCTGTTTCACTGGCGCCGAACAGATTCCGCTTTGGGTGCAGGCAGCCGGAGCGCTGGTTCTGATTGCCTTATTCGGCATTCCACATGGGGCAATCGATCATATCCTTTTCACCGAAGCACAGAAAGTGGGCAAGTTTACCTTCTACACCAGTTACATCGGGGCGATGGCGCTCTTCACCCTTGCCTGGTGGGTCTGGCCCGTATTCAGTTTTGTTTTTTTCTTGGCGCTTTCTGCTTATCATTTTGGCCAATCACAGTTTTCCGATGTAAAAAACGACTCCACTACAGTCTTGAACCTACTTAATCTGAGTTGGGGCTGTTCAATACTTTCAGGTCTCTTGGTGTATAATGGTGCTGAGCTGAGTGGCTGGCTGCAATCTGCTCCCGACCTGGCATATTTGCAAGTAATTCTGAAAACGACCATTCAGAACACGACACTTTTCGTGAGCACGCTTGCTACCATGGCACTGCTCGCCTACCTGGCCTTAAAAATGCAACTGGATACAAACCGGCTCTTGATGGAGTTGTATTTTTTAGCCCTGATTCACCTTTGCTTCTACCTTTTGCCTCTTCTTGTAGGGTTTACCCTTTATTTTACCACCTTGCATGCGGTACGGGTGCTTTCTGAAGAATTTGGCTACCTAAAAACACGCCGTCACAACTTTTCCCTGAAGCAATTCATCGCATTGCTGCTTCCCTACACTATGCTTAGTGTTTTGGGCGCTGGAGTGCTGTTTTTTTTGTCACTCCAAGGTTTTTTAGAAATATCCGATTTTTTACTGGGACTTATTCTGGTGTCAGCGCTGACGCTCCCACACAGCGTGGTTATGCATGGTTTTTATCAAAAAATAAAAAGGGAGGACCGCATTCCTGCTTGAGCTGTTCGTTCTGCTGTGCCTTTTTACCCGGTGTTTTCGCGTTCAACACAGCCCTTTAAGAGGAGCAGCAGATGTTGCTCTGTTGCAGGAGTAACTCGTGGCGTTTCGTCTATCTTACAACAAAAGCAATACGAACGGCTCCAAGGCTGCCGGGCACTTTGCCAAGGCGTTGAATGATGTACTGGCGGAGATGGTTTTTCCCTGTTTTAATTGGCCACTTTCAGCAGTTTTCGGGCGGCTATGGAGCCATCCGCGAACCTTGCCTGCAGGACATACACACCAGGAGGCAAGTCGCTGATGTTCAAATTCCATTCAGTTCTTAATACTTGTATTTCCCGGATAAGGTTTCCGGTTGAACTTGTAAGTGCAAGCGAAGTTAATTGCTCATTCGATTTTACAAAAACCAACGAATTTGCCGGCTGGGGGAAAAGCACCAGCATGGCCTTACTTGCAGTATTTTTTTTCTCCTCGGCAGCAACCGTTTCCGTGCAAAGGCTGAACTGCCGGAAAAACAGCCACAACTGAAAAGCAGCCTGGATGTCTTCGTTCGTTTCGCCGGCAATCAGTTCCAGATTGGGCAACTCCACGCCGGGCCAGGTATGCCCGCCATTGTTGACTCTGAAATGCCAGACTTGCGCGTCGCAGTCGCAACCGGTGTAGGCAAAACGGGTAACCGTGGAATGATCGGAGGTATCCGTATCGGGGAAATTAAGGGAATCGAGTGGAATGCTGCAATGGTTGTTGTCGACCCAAAAGTAGAAGAAATCCGCAGAGGAAATAATATTGGGCACGTTGCCTTGCATAGCGCCGCCGCCGTAGGGCACAAACGGGTCGGCAGTGCCGGTGATAATCAATGCCGGTATCGAGCGGCCGGGCTGACAAGTATCGGCCACGAAAACATCCATCGTGCTGCCCAGAAGCCCCAGGGCAGCGATTTTCTCATTCCTTTCGCAGGCAATCCGCTGGGTCATGAACCCGCCGTTGGAGAACCCGCAGAGGTAGATACGGCTGGTGTCGATGCCGTAATCCTGTGTCAGCTTGTCAAGCAGGTCATTGATGAACCCTGCATCGTCGATGCCCATCAAATCGGCAGCAGTGCCCCGGCCATCCGCCCAGGCAAAACCGCCGGTCGGCAAGGCAGCAAATGCCTGCGGGTAAGCCACCAGGAATTTCTCCTGATTGGAAATAAGGTTAAACTGGGTAAAACCTTGTGCGCTGGCAGCGCTGCCGCCGCCGCCATGTAAAAACACGACCAGCGGAACCCGGGCTGCCGGGTTGTAAGCCGGGGGCAGGTGTACGGTGTATTTTCGTTGCAGGCCGTTGTGCAGCAGACTATCGTTTACGTTCGATTGCGCCCGGCCTTGCGGGCAGAAAGCAAGGGAAAAGAACAGGAAAAGCAGAGTGTTGGATATGCGCATAAAAAAAATTTTTTAGGCGAAAACAGCCGCCGCCCGAAACTGTTTACCCTTCCACAAAAAGCAACATGCGCCAGCTCGCCACCGCCATCCGCCATATGATTGCCATTTCCGAGGCGGAAATGGCTGCCTTTCTGGAAAAATGCTACCTGAAAACCTTCAAAAAACAGGAGGAACTCAGCCGCCCGGGTCCTGTGCCCAATGAAGTTTTTTTCATCAACCAAGGCATTTTACGCGTCGTAATCCTCGATCAAAAGGGCACGGAGCACACCATTCATTTTGCGATGGAGAACCAGTTCATCGCCGATTATTCCAGTTTTATGTTGCGGCAGCCGGCGCTCTACACCTTGCAGGCGCTGGAAGAAACGGAGGTCGTCGTGATGCCCCGCAGCGCCATCGAGTGGGGCTACGCCAACCTCTCGCAGGGCGACAAGCTGGGACGGCTCATCGCCGAGTTTTACTTCATTTACCAAGATGACCGAATCAAAAACCTGTACGCCCGCAGCCCGAAGGAGCGCTACGACAGCATTGCCGAGGTGTTCCCTAATATCCACAACCGGGCGCCGCAGCACATGATTGCGTCGTACCTCGGCATTTCGCCGGTGCATTTGAGCAGGTTAAAACGGGGAGCAATGGGGAAGTGATTTTCGGAATTTAAACGACCTCTCGCCGCCTTTCGCCGAAAAAAACCGCCCGGACTACCATCGCGGAGGCAGTTTTGAAAAAAAATCGAAACAATGAAAATTCAACCCTCTGAACTGGAAAAACACGGCTACACCCTGCAAGACCGCCTCGAACACCACGAACTGGTGTCTTTCGTGCAAACCTGGCTGAAAAAACGCACCGTTTACGCCCTCCTTTACATCGGCTTCAACGTCCTCGCCCTGTTGCTGTTGAGCGGGGCGGTTGGCTACCATGCTGCTAAAAGTGACCTCTCCTTCGGCGACGGGTTCGGCTATTTTTCCTACGGCGTGTTGATAGCATTTCTGCTGATTCCTGTTCATGAGTACATTCACGTGCTGGCCTACCGCTCGCAAGGGGCGGCGAACACTTCCTACGATGTCAACTGGAAAAAACTTTACTTCATGGCGGTAGCCGACCAGTTCGTGGCCAACCGGCGGGAGTTCCAAATGGTGGCGCTGGCGCCCTTTGCCGTTATTTCAACCGCCCTTTTCATTGTGTTTCTGCTTGTAAATCCTCTGTGGCAGTTGGCCGTGCTGGGCACGTTTTTTACCCACACCGCCTGCTGTGGCGGCGATTTCAGCCTGCTGAGTTATTTCCATTTTCATAAAGACCGGGAGGTGGTCACCTACGACGATGCGGCGGGGAAGGTGTCGTATTTTTTTGTAAAAAAGGAGGTGGTTGGGTGAGGTCTTAACATTTGTTATCGTCCCACACCCTCCCTTGCCCCGAATTTTGTCAAAAAAAACATGGCAAAATTCATGGTTCTCCTGACCCTGCTCCCGCACTTGTCTCTTTCGGCTCAAACCGCCGGGCAAATCAACTGGCCTGCCGAATACGAGCCATCCCGGAGCAAATTTTACGTCCACAACGAAATCGACATCAATGCCCCGCGGCAGGTGGTCTGGGACATTTTGATGCAGGCAGAACAATGGCCCGACTGGTACGAGGGCGCATCGGGCGTAAAAATCCTTGGCTCCGGCACGGGCTTGCTCCAAGCCAGTTCCTGTTTTCAGTGGAAAACGATGGGGCTTGATTTCGTCTCTGCCATCCGGGAGTTTGTGCCCAACGAGCGGCTGAGTTGGGAGTCGGAAAAACGCAGCATCCGGGGCTATCACGCCTGGCTCATCATCCCCACGGCGACCGGTTGCCGGGTCGTTACCGATGAATCGCAAAACGGCTGGCTGACCTTTTTCGAAAAACTGTTCCAACGCAACAAACTGCGCCGCCTGCACGACGTGTGGCTGACGGAATTGAAGAAAAAAGCCGAAGCAAAAACCACCGGAAATTCATGAAAAATTTCATCGAAACCCTCTGGCTCCGCAACGAAACGCTCGCCATTTTCGGGGCGCTGAACCTGCTGGCAGCGTTCGCATTTTTTATCCTCAGCCGCACGACGCACATCGAAGTAGCGGGGGTGAACGCCTGGTACAAGCCCATGAAATTTGCCCTGTCCACCATGCTTTTTTCGTGGGCGATGGGCTGGTACGTCCACTATCTCGGCGCTACTTTCCACCTGAAATCCTTCAATTGGGGAGTGATTTTGCTGCTCGGTTTCGAGGTCGCCTACATCGCCCTGCAAGCCGGGCGGGGGCAACTTTCGCACTACAACCAGAGTACGCCGTTTTACGGTTTTATGTTTTCCCTGATGGCGCTGGCGGCCACCGCCGTTACGCTCTGGACGGCCTATGTCGGAATGCTTTTTTTCAAAAATGACTTTCCTGAACTGCCCGATTACTACCTCTGGGGCATCCGGCTGGGCATCCTGATTTTCGTGATTTTTTCCTTCGAAGGTTTCGTCATGGGCAGCCGCCTGAGCCACACTATCGGCGGGCAGGATGGCGGCCCCGGCATCCCGTTTCTGGGTTGGAGCACGAAATTTGGCGACCCACGGGTGGCGCATTTCATCGGAATGCACGCCCTGCAAGTGTTGCCGCTGCTGGCTTTTTATGTTTTGAAAAATACGAAACTGACGCTCGCCGCCGGGCTGTTGTACGGGCTGCTGGCGGTGTGGGTATTGGCGTTGGCGTTAGCGGGGAAGCCTGTGGTAAAAATGTAGCCTACTCCTCCGCTGCGAAAAACAGCATCCGCATCCCCTCCATTTCCTGGAACCCTGTTTTTTGCCAAAAATCGAAGGGGAAGCCCTGGTTGGAGGTAAACAAAATCATCATGTCAATGCCCTCCGAGTCGAGATGGGATTTGACCGCCCCGAAAAGCGCCGAGCCTACCCCTTGCCGTTGCGCTTTCGGCGCGATGAACATTTCCTTCAAGTAAAAATAATCGCCCGAAAAATAGGGTTCGATGTTGCCCACCGTGGCGCCCAGCAACTGATCGCCCTCGTCGTAGGCCATCCAACCGAGGAACTTGGGGGATTGGTAAAAACATTGGAGCTTTTCCAGGGCCTTTTCCGGCGTCCAGGCGTCGTTCCAGGGTTCGCTGTTATAAGCGTCGACGAGCACTTGGGCGCAGGCTGGGAGTTGGTCGGGCGATTCGATGCGTTGGATGGTAAGCGGCGTCGGCATTTGTTCGATGTGTTGTGAAAAAGTACTTTACGGTTAACGGGTGAATTAAGTTCCCCAGGCCGGTTTCGAAACCCCTTCGTCACGTATTAATTTTTGAACAGCCTGTCCAAATGCTCCAATCCCAGCACTTCCACGTCCTGCTGCAAGGGAAAGGGGGGGGCACCGGTGCGACCACGAAATACCGTTGGCTTTGTAAATCCTGGCGCGATACATAAAAGCCCTGGCTCACAACTGGCTGGCGCAGGCTTGCAAAATGCTCCGGATCTTCCTGGTCGAGAAACAATACGGGGCGTTCCCATGCTTCTACAACCATTCGGGCAAGTGTGGTTTTGCCAACCTGACGCGGGCCAACAATACCAACAGCCGGGAAATATTGACTTAGCCGAACCACCTCCGGCGCTATTTGACGAGGAAGTAATTGATTCATTTATCCTTGAAAATTTATGGTCGAAATCATGGATTTTCAAGGTAAGGTTAAAAAGAACAAGTGCAAAAACTCAAAAAGCCGCTCAGTAACGGCGAAATTTTTTGGGTCTTGTCATTTTTTATAAAACCAAGGCTCAAAATTCCGACACAGCCACCCCAATAGCCACCGCCTTCCCCAAAACCCGTACCTTTGCAATCAGCCAAAACGTATTAAACGCCCGGCTGTACCGCTATGCAAACGACTACCAGATTTCCGCTCACCAACCAGGAACTTTTCGAATTGTCGAAAGGCGAACCCCTCCGCTTTACAGCAACTATCGAAGAATACTGGGAACTACTGGAGGCTGCTGAGTACCGGGTTGATTTTTTTAACCGGGAAATTATTGCCTCTATGAGTTACGAATCCGAACAACACTCCGCTTTAACGAGCCGCTTCAGCCATCTGCTTCAACGGATTTTTTGGGAAAACCCCAAATTCAAAGTCCACAACAGCAACCGCCCCATCTGTATCCCCACATGCGACTTTGCCGTGTTCAACCCCGACGGCTCGGTGGTGGCCCAGCCGGCGCAGCTGTTCGAATACCGGCCTGGCATGAACGCCGAGCAAAGTCCGGTGCTGCTGTTCGAGGTATTGTCGAAAAACACCCGCTCGTACGATTTTGGCGACAAACTGCCCTGTTACAAACAAATCGACGGCCTGCAACACATCCTTTTTTTGGAAAGCGACCACCCGGAAGTGCTGGTCATCGAACGCCAGCCCAGCCCCGGCCAATGGCTTGAAACCCGGCTGACCGCCCTGGAAGATGCCTTTATGGTAAACGGCCAGGCCATCAGCCTTCGCGAACTCTACGGCGACCCGGCTTAGTGCCTATCCGAGATTCGGAACTCTCCTGCGCGAAAAATTGATTTTTCACTACTTTTGCCGCTCTTTTGGCCAGGAGCGCGCATGAAGCCGCTTTCCGTTGCCTTTCAACGGGTTGCAGTGAGTGGAAAACAGCCCAACCTGGCTTTACAACATTTAAAATAATTACGTCGAAACAAGATGAGCTCTTTAGTTTACTTACTTCCCCTGTTCGGTCTGGTGGGTTTGTTGTACATGCTGATCCTGCAAAGCTGGGTCAAAAAACAAGACGCCGGCGAAGCCAACATGAAGGCGATTGCCGACCACATTGCCGACGGCGCCATGTCGTTTTTGAAAGCCGAATACCGCGTGCTGGGCATTTACGTGCTCATAGCCGGCGCCCTCCTGGGTTGGCAGAGCACCCTGGTGACCACCAGCCACCCGCTGATCGTAGTGGCCTTTGTGATCGGCGCGGCCTTTTCGGTGCTGGCCGGTTATATCGGCATGCGCATCGCTACCAAAGCCAACGTGCGCACCACGCAAGCCGCGCGCACCAGCCTGGCAAAAGCGCTGAAAGTGTCGTTCAACGGCGGCTCGGTGATGGGCCTGGGCGTTGCCGGCCTGGCCGTGCTGGGGTTGAGCGCCTTGTTTGCCGTATTTTACAACATTTTTATGGGCGGCACATACGGCGCCGACGGCCCCGTGGTGATGAGCCGGGTGCTGGAAGTGCTGGCGGGCTTTTCGCTGGGTGCAGAATCCATCGCCCTGTTTGCCCGGGTAGGCGGCGGCATTTACACCAAAGCCGCCGACGTGGGCGCCGACCTGGTGGGCAAGGTGGAAGCGGGCATCCCTGAAGACGACCCGCGCAACCCCGCCACCATCGCCGACAACGTGGGCGACAACGTGGGCGACGTGGCCGGCATGGGCGCCGACCTCTTCGGCTCCTACGTAGCAACCATGCTCGCCGCCATGGTGCTGGGCAACTCCGTGATCCGCGACAACGGCGGTATCGCCGACGCGTTCGGCGGCATCGGCCCCATCCTGCTCCCGGTGATGATCGCCGGCCTGGGCATCATTTTTTCCATGATCGGCATGAACCTCGTGCGCGTCAGTGATAAAAAAGAAGCCAACGCCGACACCGTGCAAGGCGCCCTCAACCTGGGCAACTGGGTGAGCATCATCCTCACGGGCATCGCCTGCTACCCGGTTATCCGCTGGATGCTGCCCGAAAATATGTCGATGAAATTCTTCGGCCAGGGTATCCTGGTCATCAGCAATTTGAATGTGTTCTACGCCGTGGTGCTGGGCCTCATCGTGGGCGCCCTCATTTCGGCGATCACCGAATACTACACCGGTCTGGGTAAAAAACCGGTGATGAACATCGTGCGCCAATCGGGCACCGGCCACGCTACCAACGTGATTGCCGGCCTGGCGACAGGCATGATGTCGACCTGGATGCCCATCGTGCTGTTCGCCGGTGCGATCTGGGGCGCCTATACCCTCGCCGGTTTCTACGGCGTGGCTATCGCCGCTTCAGCGATGATGGCTACCACGGCCATGCAATTGGCTATCGACGCGTTCGGCCCCATCGCCGACAATGCCGGCGGCATTGCCGAGATGAGCGAACTGCCGAAAGAAGTGCGCGAAAAAACCGACGTGCTCGACTCCGTGGGCAACACCACGGCCGCTATTGGCAAAGGTTTCGCCATCGCCTCGGCGGCCCTCACGGCCCTGGGCTTGTTTGCCGCCTATGTCGACTTTACCGGCATCGACGGCATCAATATTTTCAAAGCCGACGTGCTGGCCGCACTCTTCCTGGGCGGCATGATCCCGGTGGTGTTTTCGGCCTTCGCCATGCAAAGTGTGGGCCGCGCCGCCATGGACATGGTGAACGAAGTGCGCCGGCAGTTCCGCGAAATCCCGGGCTTGCTCGAAGGCACCGGCAAAGCCGAGTACGGCAAATGCGTGGAAATTTCGACCAAAGCTGCCCTGCGCGAAATGTTGCCTCCGGGCCTCATTACCATCATCACCCCTATTCTGGTCGGCTTTTTCATGGGCGCCGAAGCTCTGGGCGGCTACATGGCTGGCGTGACGGTGAGCGGCGTGCTGTGGGCCATTTTCCAGTCGAACGCTGGCGGCGCTTGGGACAACGCGAAAAAATCGTTTGAAAAAGGCGTCGATATCGACGGCAAAACTTACTACAAAGGCTCCGACCCGCACAAAGCTGCCGTAACCGGCGATACGGTGGGCGACCCGTTCAAAGATACCTCGGGCCCGTCGATGAATATTTTGATCAAACTGACTTGCCTGGTGGGCCTGGTTATCGCCCCGATTTTGGGCGGCCACACTGGCTCGGAAGGCACCGAAGGCGGCTCGCTGCAACAGCCGGAGAAAAAAGAAACCGGGTTGACGCAAACGACGCCTGCGCCCAAGGCGGTGATTGGCCAAGCAAAACAGCAGTAAGATCGTTTGCAGCCGGTTGATTAATCGGGGGCGTTGGATTTGGTTTCCAACGCCCCCGATTTTTTTGAGACCTGCGGGCAGAGTACTTTTCAAATTGAAAAGTATGGGTACAAGGCACGGAGCATACAGACCCAAAAACAAACACCCCGGCCAGCCAAGCGCTGCGGAGTGTTTGAAATAAAAAAACGTAGGTCTGGGTGGGAGGGTATTTCTAACGGTACGAGTTGAAACGGCCTGTTTCATCTGCATGTCTGGTACAAAGGTGCGGCGGTGGGCCGGCGGAAAAAACCACACTTTTTCGCCATTTTCCAAGGTACAAAAAAGCCCCTCCGCCGGTCGGTACCGGGGAGGGGCAGATGGCCCTCTTGCGATGGCAAGCGTGTTATTCCTGTTTAACCAGGGGGAATACCTGTTGTTGTTCCGGGGTTTGGATTTTCAGGAAATAAAGGCCATTGGGTAGTTTTTCGCCGGTGATTTGCACTTGATAGCTGCCGGCTTCTTGCAAGCTGCCGGCTTGAACGATTTTGACCAGCGACCCATAAGCGTCGAAGAGCGCGATGTCGACAGGCCCGGCAGCGGCAAGTTCGTAGCTACACGACACAGCGTGGGAGAAGGGGTTAGGGGCAATTGTTTTCATCGTGAAGCCTGCGGAGCGCTGTTGGGCGGATGGCGTACCTTTCAGCCCTTGGGCAAGCGCCTGGGTAGGCGTATTGCCCTGCTGGAAGTTGGGCGGGCCGCAGTTATAATCCCACTCCGTAAATGCGCTCACCCCTGCCGTATTGAGAATCTTGGCTTCCAGGTGAGCAAAAGCGAGGCCGCCGGGATCGACTACGGAAATATACTTGACTTCGAGGACGGGGCTGGGGCCATATTGCAGCCAAACTATTCTGTGTTCGGGATCGCGGTAGCTGAAATTGAAATTAGGGTCAGGACCGGCTCCATTGATCGGCATAAAGTCGATCGGAACATTATTTTCATTGCCCGGGGTAAGCGCCAGGCCGAAGCGCAGGTTGAGGCCGTTGTAGGTCAGTTGGCAAACGGCCGGATTATCAAAAGGCGCCGAATGGCCGTTGGTGCTGGAGCGCGGCATGCAAAGCGGGATCGGGTCGGTGTTAATCGGGTACGATTCGCCATTACCGCTCGGGGCGTTGTATTCGGCAATGACATCAATAACAATATACCCCGTACAGCCTTCGCCGGGCAAAGAGGGTTTGCCGTAGGGCCCGGTCGGGCAAACGGATGCGCTAACTTTGAAGCTGTAGCAGTTGTTCGGGGTCAATCCGGTAATCGTAGTATTTTCGCCCGAAGTATACACATCCGGTATCGGGAGGCCTGTATTCAGGTTTACGCCTTGAACTTTGTAATAATTCTGTGTTGCGGGGGTAGCGTCTGTCCATGCCAGCGATATGGTGGTGGGCGTTACGGCTGTGGCGTGCACATTGGTTGGCGGAGGCACAGCGCAGGATTGGGATTCATCCGAAGGAGGATCGGTAAGGTTGTTGGAGAAGGCAACAGGAAGCGCCCCGCAGCAAAGCAGCAGCGTAAGCAGTTGGAGAACGATACGTTTTTTCATCATTAAAAAAATTAACCTTTGTTTAGGATCAAAATCTGCTAGCAAAGGTCTGTCCTTCGCCCGAAGATTTTTTCCACACTTTTTTTTCATTTTCCAGAGCGCCCGGATTTTCTACTCCTGTTATGTTGAATCGCAAACTTTTGGAAGTACTGAAACGCCTCGATGACAACAACCTCAAGCGCCTGCACCAATTTTTACTATCGCCGTATTTCAACGACACCCGACATGCCAGCGACCTTTGCCGGCTGTACGAACGTATCGTACAATTCGATGCCGAAATTGACAGCCCGGAACTGGATAAAAAAGTCGTTTCGGAACTCATTTACCCGGAATGGTCCTTCGAGGAAAAAGTGAAGGGGCCTTTGGATGCGCTGGCCTCCAACCTGTTTCAACTGGTGCGGCGTTATCTGGCGCAGCAGGATTGGGAACGCGAAAATCCGGATTTTCACAACCAACTCGCGCTCATCCGCTTTTACCGCAAAAACGATATGGAAGACCGGTACTGGAAGGCCCTCGAAGCCTTGCGCGCCGATCATCGCCGCTTGCCCCTGCACGATGCGCAATATTACCACCAGCGGTTTAAAATAGAAGAAGAAGAGACCATTTTCCGGGGGTCGCACAACGCCCACAAAGACGACATCAACCTGCACGCGGCGCATCAAAACCTGGATATTTATTACAGTATCGTCAAACTCGAAATGAGCTGCTTCCTCGAACACCAAAAACAGACCACGCAGTTGGAAAGCCCCATCGATACCCGCTTGCAGGAGTGCGTACTGGAGCTCGTTCGCGAAGGCAGCTACCTCAATATTCCGCTCAACCAAATCTATCAAACGGTACTGGAAGTGATCCGCCATCCGCAGGATGAGCAACTGATTGCCCAACTGGAACAATTGCTGCGGCAGCACGAAGCGCAAATTCCCTTTGAAAAAATGAAAGACCTGATGGCTTATTGCCGCAACTTTTGGGTGAACCGCTACTACCGCTCCGGCGACCAGCATTCGCGCGAGCGGGTATTTCAGCTGTACCGCGATCACCTGAAGCAAGGCCTGTTTTATCAGGACGGCATGATCCCGTTTTCCACCGCGCGCAACATTGTGGTGTTTGGACTAAAGCTGGGCGAGTACGCGTGGTTACGCGAATTCCTCGACAGCCACCCGCCCGAACGCATCTGCGGCACCCGCTATCCGGCCGAGGTGCACAGCCTGAACACAGCCGATTACTACTTCGCGCTGAAAGAGTATGAAAAAGCGCAGGAGGCCATCGTGTACCGCAATTTTGAAAATGCCCGCCTGGGCTTCCTCGCCGATATCCTCCTGATAAAAATCTATTTTGAGACCGAAAACGAGCTGCTCGCTTTTCGCATGAAAGCCCTCGATCAGAAAATCCGGCGCACCAAACTGCCGAGTGCAATTAAAGAACGCCACCTTAATTTCCTACGCAAGCTCGACAAGATCATCAAGTACGGCTGGCAAAAAAGCCACGCCAAAAACCAGCGCCTGATCGAGGAAATACGCGAAACCAGCAATATCGTCTCCCGCGAATGGCTGCTGGAGAAACTCAGTCCCCCCGCTTGATCTCAACCTGCCGGGGCAGCGGCAATAAGCAGTGGCGCATCTGAAACTTATGTCGGCGGCCAGCCACATCAGCCGCGGGCTTGACGGGCGCTAACAAAGCGCCTACATTTGTATATTATCCAACCTGCCTTTTCAATGTGATCCCATGCTTAAAGCTTTACCCTGTTTTATCCTCGCCTTTGCGCTCCCCAGCTGCTCCTTCGCCCAAAACTTCACCATCAGCTACCAAACCCCCGATGCCCTGGTCGTGTGCGCCGCCGATACGCTCCGGGTATCGATACTCAACAACACCGCTGCGCCGATTTCCGGCGCTTTGCTCGACCTGGACCTCGACCCGGGCCTGGAGTACCTGCCCGGATCGGTAGCGGGCGCCCTGGAATCCGATATTTCCAATTTGGAAAAACCCATCCTGGCCCTGCCTGTTCTGCAACCCGGCCAAGCAGTTTCCCTGAGCGTACACTTGTTCGCCACTTGCGGCCTGATCGACTCGATCAACAATATGCAGCTCTTCGGCGTGCGCATCCGGGTGCGGGCCAGCGCGCTGGTCGAACAACTGGAAACTACAAAATTTAACATCCGAACCAGCTTGCTGGTCATTACAAAAGTCGACAACAAAACGCTGGCCGGCGAAAAAGGCCAGGTGCTCCACCGCACCCTGCACGTGCAAAACACCCGCCTGGCGCCGGTGCGCCACCTTTTCCTGCGCGACACACATCCGCCCGGCATCAGCATTCATGTCGACGGCGCGGTCTGGGAACAAAATACCCCTACGCTCTACACCGCTTATTTCGACGGCGCGTTCTTCAGCCAGTTTGGCAACGGCGATCAACTGCTGGACGCAAACGAAACAGCCCTCCTCCAACAACAAATTACGATTACCGACTGCGGCATTCCGGAGTACAACTGCCGCTCCTCCATCACTACCAGCTGGAGCTGCACCGCCACCGACCCGGCCTGCCAGGCCGACAGCACCTTCGCCGATGTGCTCATTAAACCATCGACCTTTCAACCCAACCTGGTTTTCAAAACAGAGTACGCCCTACCCTGGGACCACTGCGCCGAACTGCCCCACCAAATGCGGATGCGCATCATCAACGAAGGCAGCGCCCCGGCTACCAACGTCAGCCTGCAAATCAACTCCGAAGCGCCGGCCGCCCTGGGCATGGACAAAACCAGCTTCCGCCTCCGCCGCCCCAACGGCAGCGTGCAAGCCCTCACACCCAACATCAGCACACCGCACCCCATGCCCGAATGCGGCGACACCAGCACTGCCTTCGTCACGCTGACCTTTGCAGCGGTGCCGGCCAACGACACCTTTTACCTCAGTTTCGACGCCTACTACTGCCTGCCCGCCTGCAAACAACTGCTGCCGGCCCTGCGGGTCAACTACTACTACAACAAGCCCTGCCCCATCGGCGGCTTTGTCGTTTCCGACACGGTAGTTTTTGAACCAAATGTGCGCGACTACCTCTCTGCCGACCTGCGCTTTAGTATCGGCGAATGCCTGGATAACGGTGAAAATTACCCGTTTTTCTACAACCTCGTTTCCAACCGACTGCTGTCTGACAGCGGTTATGTCTGGCTCAAACTCGACCTGCCCTACGGCCTCGAATTGTCGAACGACTGCCCCATACGCCTCGACGGCAAAACGCCCGCGCAGCTTTCCTTCGACACCATGACCACCACCGACTACCTGATCAAACGCGCCCTCATCGCTTTCGAACTACCCCTGTCCGACACTTTTGCCGTAGCGAGTTTTTGCCTGAAAACCACCTGCCCCGACTCCGGCTCGTACGTATACCTCAGCCCGGAAACCCCCAACTCAGGCGACGATTTTTCCCTGTACGTTCCCGAGGCCTGCTTCGGCTGCGGCTTCCGGCCCAAGACAGCGGCCCTGCTGAGCCTGACCCTGCAAGACGACCTCGACTGCGCCGTGCCGATTTGCGAATCTTTTGAATTGCAAACCAGCTGCAAGTGCGGACTCGACGGCCCAGCCGACACCACGATCATCATAATACCGGGCCCTGATAGCTTGCCGCCGGGCTGCGAGCCTTTTCGCGAATACTACGAAGCCTACCGCCTCAACTACGACCTGGCCGACAACAACAACGACCGCCGCCCCGACCCGGGCGGCGCGATCGACCTCAACAAGGTGCGCCGCGACCGCTTGCTGCCTGGCGACACCCTGCGCAATATCCTGACCACTAAAATTACCTGCGGCGACAGCATCCGGTCGCTGTTTTACCAGATTTTCACCGAGGTGATCGCCAGCGACTTTGGCTATGCCGGCGTGTTCGACACCTTCGCGATCGGGCCGGATTTCAACGACCCCGCCCGATATGGATTTACCGATAGTAAAAAAATAGAAGTCGCCGACGCTGCCGTGACGATCTGGGACTCCAGCGGCCAAAAAATGTACGTTTGCCCGGTGTCCGCTATTTTTCCCAAAGATCGCATGTACGGGCGGGTCACCGGCGTAAACACCAATCCGCCTACGATCGTCGACGAAATGGCGACGATGAACTACCCCTTCCGGGTCAACCTGAAAAAACTCAGCGACGACGGCTACCTGCCGCCCGGCTTTGTGCTGGCCGCCGGCGATTCGGTGCAGCTGCGGGTCGACCTGAAATTCGGTATGAACTACGCGCCGCCGAGCAGCCAGCACAGTCCGCCCCTGATCAATTTTGAAATGGGCTACAACTCCAACAACTACTACCATTATTACAATTACCGGTTTTACGACACGCTGATGTTTCAGTACTCCGGCTACCGGGATTCGATCGTTGGGGCGGAGTATGGCATCAACCCCTGCGAAAACTCCCGGATGGTCAAGCCGTTTGCCTACGACATCCGCATTGCCCGCCCCAACCTGTTCCCCTACGAGGTGCGGCCGCTGTCGCAAATAGCCCGCTACGATCTGGTCATGCCGCCGGGCCTCAACCCGATTTCGGCAGAGCTCATTTTTCTCCAATTGCAAACCGGCGTCCCGCTGCAACAAAACCTGCCGCTGCCCGTCTCCGTGATCCCCGACTCCATGCTGACGGTCGATTTCGACCCGGCCTATCAGATCCCGCCCGATGAGGGTTACGGCTTGCGCGCCCGGGTGCTGTTCGGGCCCAGCTGCGCGTTTACCGAACCGGATACCTCCGCGCAATGGGTCACGCTCGACTTTCCGGGCTGCATGTCGATGCCCGACTCGCCGCAGTATGTCCTGGAAAAACAAATCGGTTTTTACAGCAACCACCCGAACGATACGCTGTTCGCCGCCGAATATGTGCTGGATTTTCCCTCGGCTCAAATCACCGCCCCGCTTACCCTGCACAACCTGGCTGCCGCTGTGGCGCCCAATATGTGGATCCGGCTGGTGAACCCCGAAGGCGGTCTGAGCCAGTTGAGTATTATGGTCGATACTTTTAGCGCCCAAATTCAACCCGCCAACGGAATTTACCAACTGGGCAACCTGGCGGTTTTTGGAAAAAAGAACCTGAAGATAAATGGCCTCAACCAGAGCTGCGACCCCCAGCGCCTGCTGGTCATTTACGGTTGGGATTGCCAGCCCTACCTCGTACCCGGTGCGCCTGCATGCGGTACGCCCGACACGGTCGAATTGCTTTTACGCCCCCGAAAACCTGTCATCGAACTTGAACTCACGGAGTTTCCGGTAAATGTTCCGCTTTGCGACACCTCCGATTATTTCGTGTTTAAACTGACGAATGCCGACCTGGGCTACGCGTATTTGCCCGCCATGGACATCGAACTGCCGCCCGGCTTGCAACTCGTGCCGGGGTCGTGCCAAATGGCTTACCCTGCCGGCAGCGCTTACCAGCCTATCCCCGACCCCGTGCAAGCCGGCAATCAGCTGCTACAATGGAACCTGGCCGCTTTGGAAGATTCGATTGCTGCCCGGGGCCTGCCCAGCGTCACGGCCTACCCCAATAACGTGGTGCAAATCCGGTTTAAAGTGCAGGCTGGCTGCGGCGCCGTTTCAAATGCCCAACTCTTTTTCGGCGCCCGGGCCGAGTGGTTTTGCGGCCGCCCGACCAACAGCCTGCGCAACGCTAGCGATCCCATCCTGGTCGAAGGCTTGGAGCCAGGTTACGAGGTGCAACTGTCCGTTATCGATGCCGACGGCAATGACCCAGCGCCCTGCTCCGACGAGCGAATCATCCGGGTCAGCCTGCAAGCCTCCGGCCCGGCCCTGGCCGGCGACAGCATTTACCTCAGCCTGCCGCCCGGTTACGCTTACGTCTCAGGCTCTTACTTGCCGGGGCCCAATGCGCCGGCTGGCCCGCCGCAAACTTCAACCGCCGGCTTGCGCTGGCCGTTGCCGCTGGGTTTGCCGCCCAACACCCCCATCCAGTTTTCTTTTAAAATAAAAACGCCGGATGCGCCCAATTGCTCGGGCGCTTACCTGCGCCTGCAAACGCGGCAACAACTGCAAGCCTTTTGCGCGACCCTTGGCGGCGACTGCCCGGTGTACGTCGTGACCGGCGAAACGGAGCTTTTTTTCCCGCCCCTGGCGCCGGGGCTCCGTTTGAGTGACGCGGCGCTAACAGTGTTGCCCGATGGAAAGGCCAACTATATGGTGTCGGTGCTCAACCCCGACCCCAGTCAGCCGCAAACGCTTCAAGCCGTCCAGTTTTTTTATGATACCAACGGAAACGGCCAGCTCGATGCGAGCGACGTGCTCCTGTACACCATCGGCAACCTGAACCTGCCGGTGCAGCCCGGTCAAACCCTGCAAATTCCGTTCGACGGCCTGCCCGGCCCCGACAGTGTGTGCCAAATTTTAGCCGTGTTGCCGACCTTGAAAAACTGCTTGTGCCCCACCGACCCGGTGCTGATTTTTAACAATACCGTCGACTACGCGGCGGTGCAGCTGTGCGTCGGGCAATCGGCGCCGCTGGGCGTGCCGGGCCTCGATGGACATGCGTACAGCTGGTCGGGCGCCGGAAATTTACCCTGTACGAATTGCCCGAATTTCGATTTTGAGCCCCCCGCAGTTGGGCTGTACCAACTCACGCTCACCGACCAGGGCGCCGCCTGCGTAACCACGCACCACTACGCCGTAGAAGCCGTGGCAGCGCCCGAGTTGATGACCGCGAACACCAACCTCTGCCAGGGGCAATCCACCAGCCTGCAAACGTCGGCCGCCACGAGCTGGAATTGGCAAGGGCCCGGCATCGCCAACCCCGGCGGCCCGGTGCAAGTGGTGCAGCCGCAAACCACGAGCTGGTATTTCGTCACCGCGACCAATGCCGCCGGCTGTACGCTGACCGATTCGGTGCTCGTCACGGTTATGCCGGTGGATACGGTCGACCTGGGCGTGGTACGCACCTGCGAAGACACGCCGGTGGATATTTTCGGAACGCTCACATCCATCGCCGGGCCGTACAGCGTTACCCAGCCCAACGCATTCGGCTGCGACAGTACCACTGTGGTTCAACTGGAAGTAGTGCCCAATACGGAAGAGACGATCGTGCGCTGCCCATCCGATACGGCGCTCATTTTTGGCGTAGCCGTCACGGAAGCGGGCCGGTATTGCGAAACGTTTATGTCCAGCCTGGGCTGCGACAGCACGCACTGCGTGGTACTCACACACTTCCCGGTACCCGACCTGCCCGATCCAGACACGCTCTACTTCCCCGAAGGCGGCTCGGTGGTGCTGCCTGGCCCTGATGGCTACCAGAACTACCAGTGGACGCCGCCGGATTACTTGAGCTGTACAAGCTGCCAAAGCCCGACGGCCAGTCCGCCCGACACTATGGAATATCGTCTGACCCTGCAAACCTCCGACGGCTGCCCCGATACGGTCATCTACCGGGTGGTGCCGCTGCCGCCCTGCGACCCGGCGCGCATCCGGATGCCGAACGCGTTCACGCCTGATGGCGACGGCTACAATGACCTGTTCGCTCCGATACCGCTGGAAGGCTCCGAAGTCATCGCCCGGCTCACGATTTACAACCGCTGGGGGCAAAAAGTGTACGAAACGGCGGGGCCCAACGCGTCGTGGAACGGTACTACTTTCGGCGATCCGGCGCCTTCCGATGTGTACGTGTGGTTATTAGAGGTGTTGTGCGATGGGGAAAACCGGAAATTCCGGAAGGGGGACGTTACGGTGTTGCGGTAGAGACGCCTTGCATGGCGTCTCTACAGTGCGACGGGGAAAACCGGAAATTCCGGAAGGGGGACGTTACGGTGTTGCGGTAGAGACGCC
>CAZVZH010000071.1:0-17520 GCA_964630705.1 uncultured Saprospiraceae bacterium
CCTATAATTTTTCAAATTTGACTTTTGGGGATATGCTCGGGTGACGGGTGTTTTTTGAAGTCAAAAGTCCAATTTGAAAAGTTCAATTTGAAAAATTTGACCTGCCCAAACCAAACCGCCCGGCCGTTGTTAGGCCACCATGCAAACCGCCGACCACATTCTCGAGATCAAAAACCTCCAAAAAGCATTCGGCGCTTTCCGGGCGCTCGACGGCCTCGACCTCCAGGTGCGCCGGGGCGAAATTTTCGGCTTCCTGGGCTGCAATGGCGCCGGAAAATCCACCACCATCCGCTGCTTGCTTGGTCTCATCGCGCCCGATGCCGGCGATATCCGCTTCGATGGCCGGCTCCTGCGCCCGGGCGACAAGTCGTTTCTCCGCCAGGTGGGCTGCATCATCGAAAAGCCCGACTTCTACACCAACCTCAGCGCCCTGCGCAACCTCGACATCAGCGCCCGCATGTACGGCCTGCGCCCCAAACGGCAGGAACTGCTCGATCTGCTTGATCTGGTAGGGCTCGCCGGCCGCGAAAACCAGGCGGTCAAAACCTACTCCCAGGGCATGAAACAACGCCTGGGCATCGCCCAAGCCCTGCTGCACCAGCCCGATCTGATCGTGCTCGACGAACCGACCAACGGCCTCGACCCGAAGGGCTTGATCGACCTGCGCGCCATTTTACTGCAGTTGAAAAACGATTTCAAAAAAACAGTGATCGTCTCCTCGCACATTCTCTCCGAAATCGAACAGATCGCCGACAGCTTCTGTATCATCGACCAGGGCCGCACGATCGCCCAGGGCCGCACGGCCGACTGGCTTTCCGACAAAAACATGCTCCTGACCATCGAAACCGACCGGGGCGCCGAGCTGCTCCGTTTTTTGCAACAAACCGGCCGTAAGGCTACTTCCTCCGGCCCGGACGGCAACACCCTGACCCTGCAAACCGAACGCGCCGACATCCCGAACATCCACCGCGACATCGCCCAAAGCGGCCTGCCGGTGTACGGCGTTTACCCCCGGAAAAAACTCGAAGACCTGTTTTTGAACCTCACTGAAAAGGCTGCCGCTCATGCTGGAACTCATTAAAATCGAAACCTTCAAGATTGCGGCGAAGCCCCGCTCGTACATCGGTTTCGCCGCTATTTTCGCCATCGTCGTGCTCATCCAACTGGCTTTGTACGCCGACGGGCAGGCTTACCTCGACTTTTTGATACAGGCGCTCAACCAGTCGTTCGAGATCGAGGGCATGGATTTCAACGGCAACCTCGTGGGTTTCATCATCCTGCAAACGCTTATCATCCAGATGCCCCTGCTGGTGGCCCTGGTGTCGGGCGATGCGATTTCGGGCGAAATCCAGGGCGGCACCATCCGCTCGCTGCTCACCAAACCGGTGTCGCGCAGCCGCATCGTTTGGGCCAAATTTGCCGCTTCGGAGCTCTACACCTTTTTGCTGATCCTTTGGCTGGGCGTGCTGGCCTGGTTGGGCTCGCTGCTCGTTTTCGGCGCCGGCGACCTGGTGGTGCTCAAGAGCGACGCTCTGGTAATCGTGCGCTCGGCCGACACCGCCTGGCGCTTTTTGGCGGCTTTTGCCGTGGCTTTTCTGAGCCTGTCGGTGGTGGTGGCGCTGTCGTTTTTGCTGTCGGCTTTTTCCGAAAATTCTATCGCGCCGATTATCATCACCATGAGCATTATCCTCTTGTTCACCATCGTCGGCACCTTCGATATTCCGGTTTTTAACCGGATCAAGCCCTACTTGTTTACCACCCACATGATCATCTGGCGCAACTTTTTCGACCGGCCCTTGCCGCTGGCGCAAATCGCCGCCTCGGTGGGGGTCATGCTGGCGCATGTGGCCGCTTTCCTCGCCGTTACCCTGTTTTATTTCAATAAAAAAGACATTACGCAATGATGAAGTCTCCCGCGTTTTTCCTCTTCCTTTTCCTTGCTTCAGCGATGGTTTTGCCGGCGCAAACGCCCAACCAATTGCTGCACCAGGCCTACCAGCGGTTTGCCCGCGTCAAATCGTTCAAAAGTTCGGTGGCCATCCATTTCGACCTGCCTTCTATCAGCATTGAGGACATGTCGGGCAGGGCCTATTTCAAGGCCCCGGAAAAATTCCGCGTCAGGCTCACCGGCATTGCTTTTCTGCCCAAAGACAATCCCTTCAACGTGTATGCCCTGATTCGCGACTCCAGCCAGTACGCCTCGGTGCTCAACGGCTCGGAAACCGTCGGCGGCGAGCGCTGCCACATTATCAGCGTGATCCCCAACGCCGATACCGACGTGGTGCTGGCCAAAATCTGGCTGGGCGAACGCTCGAAATGTCCGCTGAAAATGCAAATTACCTCGCGGGAAAATGGCGTGGTGCTGCTCGAAAACAGCTACGGCAGCCAGGCGGCCTATGCCCTGCCCGATAAAATGCGCTTCACGATCGACATGAACAAGTTCAAGGTGCCCAAAGCCCTGGCTGCCGACCTGAACAACACGCCGAAAAAAGGCGCCCGCGCCGGGGAAAAATCGAAAGGCGTCATCGAATTCGTATTTTCGCAGTACGCGCTCAATACCGTTATTGACGACCGGGTGTTTTCGGAGTCGGGGGAGTAGGGCGCGGGGAAATGCGACTTTCTTATTTTCTAATTTTTATTGCCTCCATGGCGGGCTGCCACTCTTCCGGGAAATCCGCCCGGCGCCCGGCCGCCGCCGACAAACTGTCGGCCGTGTACCTGCTGGTGCTGGGCGTAGCGCAAGACGGCGGCTACCCCCACGTCAACTGCAACAAAACCTGTTGTCAGCGCTTTTGGGCCGACCAGCAAACCCGGCGCAGCCCCGCCTGCCTGGCGCTCGTCGACCGGCGCAGCGGCCAGGCCTGGATGTTCGAGGCCACACCCGACTATCCGCTCCAGTGGGAACGCCTGCGCGCCAGCGCCCGACTGGACGCGAAAAACGCCCCCGATGGTATTTTCCTCACCCATGCTCACATCGGCCACTACACCGGATTGATGTACCTGGGCCGCGAAGCTCAGGGCGCCCGGGGCGTACCGGTGTACGCCTTGCCGCGCATGAAAATTTTTTTGGAAAACAACGGCCCCTGGAGCCAGCTGACCAGCCTGGGCAACATTGAAATCCGGCCCCTGCGCGCCGACTCGGCCGTCGTGCTGGCGCCCGGCATCCGCGTTACGCCCTTCCTGGTACCGCACCGCGACGAGTATTCCGAAACGGCTGGTTTCCGCATCGAAGCCGGCGGCAAGCGGGTGTTGTTTATTCCCGATATCGACAAATGGGAAAAGTGGGAACGCGACATCACGGCTGAAATCCGGGCCGCCGACCTGGCTTTTCTGGATGCCACGTTTTACCGCAACGGCGAACTGGCGCGCGACATGTCCGAAATTCCCCACCCGTTTATGGAAGAATCCATGAACCGCTTCGACGCGCTCCCGGCAGCCGACCGCGCCAAAATCCATTTTATCCATTTCAACCACACCAATCCGATGCTCTGGGATGCGGCGGAGGTGGAGGCTGTAGAAGGCCGGGGCTACCGGGTAGCGCGGGAGGGGCAGTTGCTGGGGTTGGAATAAGAGTTGGCAGTTTTGTGGTGCTGTCGTCTTCGAGCCTTCCATCAGGTTTCTTCATCGGTTTGGGCGTATGGGTAAGACCAGCGTTTGTGGGTGAGGAAGTCTACCCAGTTCCAGATTTGCCACCATTTGCGGTAAAAACGGCGATGCAGAACAGCATTGTAATTTTTTGTCTCCTCTTTGTAAATTTCAAAATTAGTTTGAACCCGTCCTATTGGATTATGTCCTTTGCCAAGTTCATAATCTTCAAACCGGCATTGGTTCGCACAGAACCGATACGGATAGCTGTGTGGTAGATACACATTCAAATAGGTTAAGTTAGTTACCAGAAACAACAGTGTTGCAATTAGAGCAAACAGTCTCAACATAATCATGATTAATGGCAGTTTGAGAGAGGTGGAGTATAATACTGATTATTAGAGAAAAATACCTGTGCTGGATATGTTGCTTTTATGTCTTCCCCAAGATCACCTGGGCTGCAAGAGATATTACCAAGGGGCCACTGATATTGTGTTGTCCTGGGTATAAACAGACCTGCTTCTAACAAGGCATTAGCCATGACGGTACCACAATTGTTCCGTTCTACCTGATACAGGACATGATTAGTGGCAAGTGTTTGAATTATTGAATTAAATTGATCAATATTTAGAAAGAAGCCAATACTTACGTTATACACGGTATTACTGTTTTCTTCATAAAAGAAGCCGGGAGTTTCCTCATTACCAGTAGGTTTGTTAACTGGATACCATCCAAAGGTTTTTACGTTCTTTGGAAACAAAAGACTGTAAGTTGGATCATATTGTTGTAATGATATAAATACATGACCACCATTTTTGAAGGTACCAGGGTTGTTTAATCCCCAAGGTGCATGAATAGCGCGCGTTCCGGGTACAGGTTGTTCGATAAAAAGCTCCACCCTGTAGGTACAGTTTGAGCATTGGGAGCTCGGAGTAAAACAAGTGATTAAAGAATCGGGCATTACAAGTCTAACTGCTGGTGGAGGAGGGAAATACCAATCGGAAAAAAGCGACTTTATCTCATCGCATATTTCTAAGTTTTCGATGTTGCTTTCTTCAACAGCTTCAAAAAAATGCCCTATGGCCCTTTCATACTCCTCTTCAAACTGCAGCACTGAAATATTCTGCCCTTGCGCTTCCTCACACAACATCCCCAAGGCTTCATCAAGCAATGGAGTCAGGCAGTGCGCTGTGCCATTCGGCGTGTACAGTTTATTCCATACTGCAGTCGATATTTCCGAGTGCTCTGAGAGGCAATCATAGTATTTGTCGAACACGTTATAGGCAGTCTGATTGAAATTGTAGTTCGGGAGGCTGCCGTTGCCGTTGTTATTGTTGTTCCCATTACTGCCATTGTTAGTATAGGTGCCGTAGGTGCTTCCCCGGTTGACGAACCCAGATAGTTGTATCCCTCCAACCGTTATCCATATGCTCCCTTGACCTGCATTTCCAGTGGAAAAACATTTCACAAAACACTTTATGTATTCGAACCAGTGTGGATTTCCTGCCGGAGAAGGACATAAACAATCTTGCATGCAAGAATTAAAATCATCGATCACTTCGCCATCCCGATCCGAAGCGCTCTGTAAACTGTCTGGTGTCATTGGGGTAAACACCCAATACCGACAATCCACGCTGTCGGTTTCGATAGCCAAAAAGGCCGTGGTCTCCACTTGGCCGTTCTGGCTGACGACAATGGGTGTTAAGCTTAGGTGCATAGCGCCGTCCGGTTGAAGCGGCTTCGTATGCGTTGCGAGCCACAGCGGCCGGCCGTAGTTTGATGTCGCCGGGTTACGGCGCTTGATTTCTTCATAGGTCATCAGCGCAAGCACCCGCTGCTGTCGGTTGATGAACGTATCCGGTATGCTGTCGATGAAGGCGGTGATTTCAGCCTGAGTCGCTCTGGAAATCGCTATTGGGTCATCTGCAGGGTTGGTCGATTCGTAGTCCTGTGGAAAATCCTTTTGACAGGCGTACACCAAAGCGATAGATGATAGAATAGATAATATGGAGAATCTTGTCAGGCATCTAGTAGGGGGGCAAAACTATCGTTGGCCCAGGCAATCAAAATTAGAATCTGGTTTTTCATAATCCGGTTGTTTTTAAATGAAAAAAGGAGGCGCGTATTTCCATGCCAACTGTAGACCAAAAATGTTGGACGCCTGACAACTACTACAAAATTAACGAACCTCCTTCGCTCAAAAAATCCCTATCAACGCATTTTTTGAAATTTAATATCTTGGCAAAGATTTGATAAACAATGGCTTAATCTTAAAATCTTTCTCGAATCTTCCGCTGGCTAAAGTTTTCAAAAGCAAGAAACCTCCTTAATTTTGCCAGACCTCCAGCCTGCTGTACCCACAGAAGTATAAAACTAAAACCAACCCATATGCTTATTCGCAACCTTTCCCACCTGCCCCTGCTGGCCCTTCTGCTTAACGTTTCTACACTTTCTGCCCAAACCCTCTTCTGGGCCGACCTTGCCGGCCGCATCCAGAAATCCGGAACCGACGGCGCGCCCATCACCACCATCCTCCGCAGCGAGGCGCCCGAAGACCTGCTCACCAGCCCCGACGGCCAAACGCTCTATTGGTCCGAATCGGGCAACAACGGCATCTGGAAATACGCCGCGGGCACGCCTGCTCCGGTCAAAATTTACCAGGCGCCGGAAACCGTGCGCGGCCTGGCGCTCGATCAGGACAACCTCTATTTCGTTCAACCTGCGGGTATCTATCGCATGAAAACCGACGGCAGTTTGCCGGTTGTGGCGCTCGCCGTCAGCGGAGCCAACGACATCTGCCTCATCGGCGGCTTGTTGTACTGGACCGGTTTGCAAGACGGTAAAATTTACAAACAAAACGGCCTCACCGGCACAGCCATCTTTTCCAGCCTGTCCTTCCCGACCAACCTGCTCTACAATGCCACCGACGACCGCCTCTACTGGCTCGAATACTGTGGCGCCAGCACCTGCTCCGGCATCCGCAAAGGCAAAACGGACGGCACCGGCAAGCAAATCGTCGTCGATGAGTTCATAAGCGGTTTTGCGCTCGACAGCGCCGGGGCTACGCTCTACTGTACCTACGACATCTACGACGAAGTATTCACCATCAGCACCACCGGCACGGGCCGCACGTCTGTCGCCGACATCACCTCTTCGCCTACCGATATCGTGCTTTTTAACGGCCGGCTGGCCTGGTTCGACCGGGCTTATGGCGATTACCTGTACACCGCCGCGCTTACGGGTTCCAACCAACAGGTGTTGGCGAGCAAATCTGTTTACCGGCCTACCCGCTTTGCCGCCGATACCGTGCAAAAATGGCTGTATTGGGTCAACTCGCCCAGCTCCTTTTCCAGCGACAACTCCGCCGCCATCAAACGCGCCCGCTTCGATGGCTCCGAGGTGCAAACGGTGGTGCCGGTCAGTCAACTCGATGCCCCATACGGCATCTGGGTCGACATGGCTAACCAAAAATTGTACTGGACCGACCAAGACGACAACGTCATCCGCCGCGCCAACACCGATGGCAGCCAGGTGCAGGATGTAGTGACCGGCCTGAACGACCCGGTAGACCTGGTCGTCGACCCGGCGAACAACCGCCTGTTCTGGACCGACTGGTCGGCAGCGACCGTTATGCGCGCCGACCTCTCCGGCGGTCAGAAAACCGCACTGGCTTCCAACCTCAACCAACCCTGGGGCCTGGCCTACGACCCGGCAGTCGACTCCCTCTTTTTCACCGAATACGGCGGCCGAACGATCCAGCGCCTATCCACGTCCGGCGGCGACCGCGATACCCTGCTGGTGATCAACGACGCCTTCTCCCGGCCAAACGGCCTCTGCATCGACCGGGCCGCCAACCGCATTTATTGGGCCGACGACTTCAAACCGCTCATCAGCCGGGCCAATATCGACGGCTCCAATCCGACTACCATTTTTGTTAAAGCCGACGGCATCAGTATGCCGGCCGGCATCCAGGTATTCCCCGCCGGGTCGGTGGTGAAAACGACGGCGCTTGCCGCGCTCGAGATCGAGGTTTTTCCCAACCCATTCCGCGCTGTTTTGCAAATTAAACAAACTGCTGCCGGCGACCGGGCCGTTCTGTTCGACCTGCTCGGCCGGCCGGCGCTGGAACAAATTTTGACCGGGTCGGACCTTGAAACGATCGACACTTCTGCGTTGCCTCCGGGCTGGTATGTGCTGACGATTCAGCGCGCCGGGGGTGGGCGCGGCGCGGCGCGGGTGTTGCGGGTGGAGTAGGAACCACTTTTCAAATGGAAAAAATAAAAAAGCCGAGACCGGACGTTTCCGGCTCGGCTTAATACGAAATTACTAAACACGGGTTTCTTTGTTCGAAAGGGCTGTTTTTCAGGGGAATGTGCCGTGTTATAAACTTTGCAAATAGGCCAGTAGTTCTTTTTCGTCGAGTGGTTGCGGGGTCAGAGGCATTTGCACATTGCTGCCGATCTCGGTGAATTTTTGCGCCAGCCAGTACTGTCCGCCGGTTTTACCCACCACCAGCACGGTGACGGGATAGCCCAGGGGAGCGGCGGCGTAGCAAAAGTCATGGCTGTCGTCGGCGCCGTCCAGTTCGGCCACGGCTTTCACGGTTTGAAAAACCAAAAACACGCGGGCGTTGAGGGCGGTGAATTGTTCCGGAAGCGAAACGCAAAACGGGCTGCTTTGTTCGGTCAGGGGGCGGGCGCAGTTGGTCCAGCCGAGTTGCCGCACGATGAGTTCGTAGCCGCTTTGTTGTAGGTTGGGGTTGTTGGGCTTGGGCCAGTCGGCAAAAAATGCTTCCGAGTTGGTGGCTTCCCAGCCTAGCAGGGCCCCGGCGTCGGTTTTTCCGGAAAATACTTTCATGCCGGTTTGCGGCGCATCGTTGGGGATTTGCACTTTCAGGTAGCGGTCGGGGTTGCTGAGCAGCTGCAGGGGTTTGCCCTGGCAGCTCGCCTGCACGCGCACCAGACCGGCGCTTTCGAGCATTTTCAAATCGGGGAAACGAACAGTAGGCAGGCCCCGCGCCACCATGTCGCCCTTGCTGATCACCGTGGTCACTTCCACTTTAAGCGCTGGACAGCTGCTGCAAGGAACCGGCGTACCGGAATCGTCGGCAAATAATTGTTCGGTATCTGCCAGAAAAACCCGTACGCCGCTTGCAGTAGTGAGTGTTGTGTCGGGGATAGCGCCCGAAAAATTAAAAACCGTGTGTTGGGTAGCATCCGGCGCCTGGGTCAAAAATAAGTCCAGGTTTTCCTGCGTGGGGGTATACGGGCGGAATTCCTCCACGTCCCGGCGACAGCCCCAGCCGGCAGCCAGTGTGCTTAGTAATACGTAGAACAGGTATGTCTTATAATGGCGATGCATTGTTTGTCAGATACAGGTGTTTGATTGGTCTGCGGCGGTTCTGCTGTTTCGATTAAAAAGCGGGTTTTCGGTGGCTGCGTTCCATTATTTTTGGAGACACGGGCAGGAAAAAAATTGCTGCCTGCGCGGGTGAAGATTTAACAACAATTAATTCAAAATTCTGGTCAGTCCCAGCCGCACGCCGCCAATTCCGTAGGATTGATCCACCGGATATGCGGAGCGATTGACCGGCTCCAGAATATGGCGGTAGTAAGGCTCTGCGAATACCCGGGTGCGGGGCGTGAGGTGGTAATACCACTGGATGCTGCCCAGTAAGCTCAGGCCGACTTTCGGCTGAAAGATGTTGTAGTGCTCGAAATCGGCCGGTTTGCCGTCGGTGGTCAGCATGCTGCCGTTTTGCCGGAACAGCACGTTGACGGAGCCGCCCAGGTTCAGGCTTACGCCGGTGGCGCCGCTGCGGAGCTCGAGCGCCGCCTGCAGGGGGATATCGAGGAGGCAGAACCGGTTGTAGGTTTTGACATAATTGGCGCCGTAGCGGATGTCGGTGGTGTCCATGACCGTTACCCAAGCGCCATTGATAAATTTTTGGGTAACGGAAATGTTGTATTGGATGTAGTTCGGATCAATGTATTCGAACTGCTCGACAAACTGCTCGTAATGCAGGCCGGCCCGCACCAGAAAATGTTCCGCAAACAAGTATGAAGCGCGCACCCCGGCGTGGAAAGCCCAGTCGCGCCGCTCCGTATTCAGCCGATCCTGCACATAACTTTTATACTCCGGGTTGCCGGTGTTCAAGGTTTTGTTGACGAAAGAAGGGCCGGTATAGGCGTCGAATAGCCAGGCTTGGCGGTTGGAGTGAAAATCGTAACATTTCTTCGGCGCTTTTTTCTTGATCGGGGCCAAGGCCAGGGGCGCCAGTTTGGGTAAAGCGTTTGGGCTGTTCAAAAATACGGAGCGCAGGGGAAGCGCGCTGGCCACCCCGCCACTGCGGAAAGCTGTCTGGGCTTGGGAAACTGTTTCCTGGCCGGGTACTGGCGTTTGGGCTGGCGGCTCGACGGCCGAAGCAAGCGGGTTGGCAAAGGCAGGAAAAGCCAATGCGCCGGATTTTACTGCCAGGGCTTCCGTATCTGCCCGCTTCTTTGCCCGGTTTGCGCCTTTCGGGAGCGTTGAGGCTGCGGCATTATTGGCCGACCCGGAGGCTGTTGCTGCACCTGGCGCAGCAGAACCCGCAGAAACACCCGGCGTGGAGGCTGACGCTGCGGAAAACGGATTCGGCAACGCGGGCTTGCCAGCGCCAAAATCAGCCTGGCGCGGGCGTACCGTGACAGCAGCGGGCGTATGCGCAGCAGTTTTTTCAGCAGAAAAACCAACAGTTTGCTCCCCTGTGCTCCACCAGGCCCAGGCGCCCAAGCCACTCAGACCCAGTGCAAAAAGCCAAAAAATAGCCCGGCGTTTTCGCCGGCGCAACCGGCGCTCCACCTCCGCCCAAACGAATTCGGGCGGCGGTACGGCAGCCGCTTGCAAGCGCTGACGAAACAGTTGATCGATGTTATTGGGTTGTTCCATATTTATTTTTTCAGCGCCGCCGCCACCGGCAGCCGGCGCGCTATTTTTTTAGTTTTTAGTTTGAAGTTTGAAGTTTGGAGTTTGAAGTTGTACACCATTCTGATAAGTTGTACAACTTCAAACTTCAAACTTCAAACTTCAAACTTCAAACTTCAAACTTCAAACTTCAAACTCAAAAAACTTCAAACTTCAAACTTCACTTTATGCATCTCTTCCACCTGTTCGCACAACCAGCGCCGGGCCTTGGTCAGCTGCGAGCGCGAAGTGCTCTCTTGTATGCCCAGTTGGTCGGCCACCTCGGCGTGCGAGTACCCTTCGATCGCCACCATGTTGAACACCACCCGGTAGCCATCGGGCAACTGGCTGATAAGGCGCAACAACTCGGCTTCGGAGAGCGTGGCCAGGGCGTCGGGGTCAACCGGCGCTTCCGGTAGCTGCTCGTAGCCGCTGGATTCATATTCGAACCGCTGGCGCTGGTAGGCGCGCAAGGCGGTATTGACCATGATCCGGCGTACCCAGCCTTCGAAGGAGCCTTGAAACTGAAACTGTTCCAACTTCGTAAACACCTTCACAAACCCATCCTGGAGAATATCCGCTGCATCCGAACTCGAGCGCGCGTAACGCAAGCAAACCGCGTACATCTTGCCGGCAAAAAGCTCGTACAATTGACGCTGGCACTGCGCAGATCCGCGCAGGCAACCCTGGATAAGATCCTGTTCGTTCAAAAAATCTTGGGTACTTGCAATTAAAATGGCTGTTTTCCAGGTTTTCGGCGCGCGGCAGAATATTCCCGAAGGTACGTAATTCCCCAGATGCGGAGCAAGCCTTTTCCGCTGCCTGAATTTGCCAGTGTCGGCAAACTAAATCGATTGGCCGTCAGCGCAGCTTTCCGCAAATGGCATCCCGCCCTACCGCCTGCGCCCAGGCGCCGATTTCCGGCAACACCTCCCAAAAAGTGCGCTGGGGCCGGTATCCCAACTCCGCGCGGCTGCGCCCCAGATCAAGCGCGCAGGGTTTCGACAAGGCATCCAGCCCAAACCGGCTCAAGGTATTTTCCCGCGGCAAAGCATCCAGCAGGCGCCCGAGCAGCCGCAGCCCGCCCAGCGGCAAAACGCGTACCGGAAGTTGCTTTCCGTACACTGCCGCCAACAGGGCTTCCACCACCTCCCGGAGCCGGTATGGCTCGGCATCGGCAACGTTAAAAATGTGCGCGCCGGCGCCTCTCTGACGGGCGAAATCCAGACTGCGCTCCACCGCCGCCGCCAGGTTGCCGGCATAGGTAAGCGAGCTCGGTACGTTCAAGTCGCCAGGTAAAAACAAACGCCCAGCCCGCACCAGCCGCAGCAGCCTGGGGAGCAACACCCGGTCGCCGGGGCCGTACACCGCCCGGGGCCGCAACACGACGAGGGCGCGCCGGCGCCAGTCTTGCGCCAACAGCCAATCTTCCGCCAGCCGTTTGGAGCGGCCGTAGGGCGACAGCAACGGGTAGCTGCCCCGCCGCAGCAGCGGCGCTTCGTCTTCCCGGTGCAGCTCTTGCCGGTAATCGTACACCGAACTGGAGGAAATGTACACCAGCACCGGGCAGCGCTCTGTCGCGTAAAAAACCTGGCGGGCGCCTTCCACATTTACCGCCAGCAAATCGGAAAATGCCGCCGTATCGGAAGCCAGCGCCGCACAGTGGACTGCAGCGGCGGCTGAAACCGGCGGCACAGGCGCCCGCAAATCGGCGCGCAAATAATCCACCCCGCCGGGTAATTCCGGCGGCCGGGGCGCGCGGCCCGAAGCCAGTACGTAAAAGCCGCGCTCGGCAAAATGCCGCACCAGCCAGGAGCCGACGAAACCCGTGGCGCCAGTGAGGAAAATGCTTGATTGTTGTTGCGGGTGAATGACAGAAAAAATTTGCGCCTCGAAAATAGGGAACTTATTATTTGATCGGTCCAAAGTACCCTTTTGCGGACCGCGCAAGCCTGAATTTTAATTTGAAAAACTGCGACCAGTTGGTTTCGGCGGAAGTCAGATTAAACCTGCCTTAAAATTGCCACGGATGTCTAAACAGCCAAGAATTCCGGCGGGCATCTTGACGGTCTTCTCCCGCAGTTTGTACTTTTAATTTTTGAAAAAATTCCAACACCATGCTGAAACGTTTTCTGTGCGCCGGCAACTCCTCTCGGCGCGTTTTTTTGGCGCTCCTCCTTTGTCAGTGCATGGGTAGCCAGCGCTTGGCCGCTCAGTGGCAACTGCTCCCCGCCGAACCCTCTTTTCTGGCCATAAAACCCCTCGACAGCCTGCGCATTTGGGCCATTCGGCAAGGGCCGAACAGCGGTTCGCTGCAAAGTTTTTTTTCCAACAACAGCGGCGGCAGTTGGTCGGCGGGCGCTCCACTGCCCTTGAGCGACGGATTTTTACTCGGCGTAAGCTTTGCCGCCCCGGATGCGCAAAATCTCTGGGTCAGCCATTTTCACTACAGCACCGGTAACGACCTCCTGCATAAATCGGCCGACGCGGGCCAAAGCTGGCAACCCGTCGCGCGGCCGGCCGGAGCAGGCATGACCAACCTGATCCATTTTTGGACGCGGGACACCGGCATCCTCATCGCCCGAAACCTTCAAACCGACCTGCCGTTCGACGTGTTTCGCACCACCAACGGCGGCGCCTCCTGGACGAAAACCCCGGCCGCTAATTTCCCCGCCTCTACCAATTTTGAATACGTGTCGACGGCCGCCGAACACCAGGGCGCCCTCTGGATTTTTACCAGCAAAAGCCAAATCTACAAAACCGCCAACCGGGGCGCGAGCTGGACTACCGGCGCTCAGCTGCCCGAAGAGCCGATTTACGGCAGCGCCATGGCCTTCGCCGACCAACAAACCGGCATGCTGCGCATCACCGGCTTGGGCGCGCGCTCCAGCATTTGGAAAACAACCAACGGCGGCAGCAACTGGACCGAAATTGCCCACGACGGCTTGCCGCTCCAACAAATGAAAACCCTGCGCGGCGTAGTACCCGTACCGGGCATGCCCGGCCATTGGATCGCCGGCACCTCCAAGGGCGCTGCGTACACCCGCGACGGCGGCGCCACCTGGACGCGCATGAGCACCCTCACCAACTACGACTTCGCCAATATTTGGTTCGTATCGGCCAACCGGGCCTTCGGCGCCAGCTACCTGCAAAAACTGGCCCTGTGGTCGGGGCCTCTCGGCGACCCGGCCTGCGTGCGGTTTCTCGGACCGGTCGAGAGCAAGGTGTACCAGGATTGTTACCTCCGCGCCGACCTGACCGTGCGCGCAGATATTTCGGCCGATACCAACTTCCGGATCGGGCTGAAAGTGCTGCCCCCGCCCGCTGCCAATCAACCGCAGAGTTTTATCGCCAACCTGCGGGAAAACAGCCCCGATAACGTCGAATTCAGCCCCGAGCCCGGCACGCCGCACATCGGAACCCTGCGCTTCAAAACAACGCTCAACCGCTACCCCGACCTGGACTCTACCCAGGCGGTACCCAGCTACCAATTTTTTCCCACTTCCTGCGAAACGGATACGACCGAATGGCTGAGCGTACGCCCCGGATTTTTTTACATCCCGTTTCACCGGGAGTGCTTTCAAATTGTGGTAGACACAGCGCTCTGCACCGCCACCTTGCGCACCAACCTGTGCGGCTACGATACCAACTCCTACGCCATCCGGCATTATTTTCCCAACATCAACCCATCGCCGCCCTGGTGGACCTCCACCGGCGCGCAGTTCACCGCCGACCATACCCCGCTGAATGAGTACATCGTCTTCTACATCATTCGCGGTAATCCGGACGATTTTCCAGGCTACGGCATTTGCTTCGACACCCTTGTGACGCATCTGGTCTGCGGCACCTCCGGCACCGGGGAGGCGCCATCCGGCAATTGGGACATTTGGCCCAACCCGACGCGCGACCTGCTCCATTTGCAGGCGCCTATCCCTGAATCCGTGGATGTCCAAATTTACTCAGCGGAAGGCCAGCTCCAATGGCGCGGCGCTTTTCACGAACAAACTCAAATTGATACGGCTGACTGGCCGGAGGGTATTTACCTGCTCAGCGGGCGTACCCGGACGGGGCCGTTGGCAACGCGAAAGATTGTGGTGTTGCATCGGTAACCTGACAGGTTTTCAAATCACACCAGCCGCCGCACCCGGGTTTCCGCGCCCATCTCGCCCGAAGCGCCCAGCCCCTCCAGCAGCAACACCCCGGGCGTTTTCCCCACGTCCAGGCTGCCCAGGCTGTCGGCGAAGCCCAGCGCCTGCGCGCCGTGCAGCGTCGCCCAGCGCAGCAAGGTTTCGAAGGGCACATAACTTTGAAACCGGGCGATGGTTTTCATTTCTTCCAAAATGGAGAGCTGCCAGTTCGACGTCAGGCTGTCGGTGCCGAGGGCCACGCGGGCGCCGGCGTCGAGGAAATGCCGGTAGTTGGGCAACCGGTTTTCGATGTACAGGTTGGCGTTGGGACAGCTCACCCAGTAGCAGTGCGCGCTCCAGGCCTGGGCAGCGCGGATGTCTTCGGGTGCGCTCAGGGTATTGTGCACAAACAGGCTGCGCAGGCGCGGATTGAGCTGCTCCAAAGCGTAGTAAATAGAGGCCCGGCCACTGGGCTGAAAATGCTCCAGCGAGATGCCGAATTTTCCATAAAAATCGTAAAAAGCGCCCGCACCCAGCCGGAACAGTTCGTCTTCAGGCGGCGTCTCCTGGTTGTGGATACTCAGGCTGGCGCCCGAGTCGGGGTTGGCGGCGTTGATGCGGGCAAACAAAGCCGGGCTCACGCTGTACGGCGCATGCGGCGTGAAGGTGGCCGAACTGCCCGGCGCCAGTTGCAACTGCTCGTACACCGCCCGGCCGCCGGCGAAGGTTTGGTCGGCCTCGGCATCCTGCAAAAAATCGAACAGTTCGACAAAGGTGTGGTAGCGCATGCGCCCCCGGGCTTTGACGGCAAAAGTGTCGGCCGTGTTGGAAATATCGCCCAGGGCCACGATGCCGTTGGCCAGCATGTCGGCTTCGGCGCGTTCAATCGCCTCGGCGATTACTTCGGCCGGCTGCTTGCGCCGGGTGACTACGTCGGTGATGAACGGGATCAGGCCGGTACCAGTGTCGACCAGGCCTTTCATGTGCGACAATTCGAGGTGGCAGTGCGCGTTGACAAATCCGGGAACCAGCGCGCCCTCGTACGTTTCCAGGCTGGCCGGATCGTGTTGGTCTTGCGGTTCGAGGGCCAGGATGCGGCCCGAATTGTCGGTGATGAGCACGGCCCGTTCGAGCGGCGCGGAGCTGACCGGGTGAATGCGCGGAGCGGCTAGTTTTCGCATCGTGCAAAGAGAAGAAAAATGCTGGGCGCCGGTTTAGAGACTGTTTGAATTTAACATTTCGACGTCAGACTGGACTTTGAAAAAACTTGCTCCCAGGTGTGGCCGACTAAGAGCATTTTGGGCAGGATTTTCAGGATCAACAGATTTAGAAGCCGGAACGGCTTCTAAATCCTAAGAATCCTGTAAATCTTGTCTTTAAAAAACAAGTCGCAGTGCGCCTGGAAATAGCTTACACTTCAGGCAAACCTTTTTCCTCATGCGTACTAATCGATTGTTTTAAAGTTCAAAGGGCTAAAGTCAAGCTTAGGTTTTTGTAAAAAAACTGTCAATACTGTAAATTTTACCCGGGAAGTCCAAAACCCGGCCCCCGAAATTTAATTTCCCAAAAGCAACCGCTCCGGACCGATCGGCCCGCCCCGCCCAAAAACCGCCCCGCGAAAAAGAATTATATTTGTGCCGGACTTCCGGTAACTTTTTTCAGGAAATACGCCAGTGGAACAACTCTGGTGACCAATCGCCTCCAAAACCGTTATACTTCCAACCCCGCCGCCCACTGCTCTACCTGCTCTAAACGTTTGCTCATGGTATTCAAATCGCTTTTTGCCGCCGTACTCCTGGGTCTTTCCCCCAACCTTTTCGCCACCGATCCGCCCGACCTTTCCAAGGCAGGCCCCGACGGCCCGCACGTTTTTTACCGGGGAAAAAACATTGTCGTCAAAACCATCGAACAACAAGACACCAGCCGGCTGGTGCGCGTGAAATACTACACCAACCGGGAGGAAATCAAACTTCGCTGCACCGTGCCCGAAACCGGCGACGTGTTCACCTTTCCCCTGAAAAGCAAGCTGAAAAACGAAAAGGAACGCTACGCCATGCCCGACCGCATGCTGGTGCTTTCCGATATCGAGGGCAATTTCGAAGCCTTCAAACTTTTGCTCACTGCCGCCAAGGTTGTCGACGGTAAACTGAACTGGACTTTCGGCAACGGCCACCTCATGCTCGTAGGCGACTTTTTCGACCGCGGCCTCAACGTCACCGAATGCCTCTGGCTGGTGTACAAACTCGAATCGGAAGCCGAAGCCGCCGGCGGCAAAGTCCATTTCATCCTCGGCAACCACGAAGCCATGAACCTTTGCGGCGAATACGATTACGTGCGCAATAAATACCTCGAAAACGCCCAACTGATCGGCGAGGAATACAACCTCTGGTTCGACGACTATTCCGAACTCGGCCGCTGGCTGCGCACCAAAAACGTGATCGAAAAGGTGGGCGACTTTGTATTTTGCCACGGTGGCATCAGCCCTTACCTCGCCAGCTCGACGCTGCGCATTGCCGAACTCAACGATATCGGCCGCAAATACCTGGGCAAAAACTACAGCGAAATTTCCGACTCCCTGGCCCAGTACGTATTCCACCCGCAGGTGGGTATTCTCTGGTTCCGCGGCGCCTCCAAAAACCAGATCAGCCGCGAAGACATGGCCGCCGCCCTGGCTTTCGTCGATGCCAAACGCATCGTGGTGGGCCACACCCTGGTCAGCGATGTTTCCCTGTTGTACGACGGCGCCCTGGTTTGTGTCGACCTCTACCACGACGAGAACCTGCGCGCCGGCACGCTCAAAACGCTTTTTATCGAAAAGGGCCTGATGTACAGCCTCGACAGCAAGGGGGGCAAATCGGGGGTCATC
>CAZVZH010000071.1:17620-19266 GCA_964630705.1 uncultured Saprospiraceae bacterium
GAAAAAGCCTGGTTGTTGAGCGCCTCCAACAAACCCAACTGATTTCGCGCCCGGTCCAGGTTCTGGTCCGGGCGCGAAATTTTATAGTACCGGTCGCCGTCGAGGTAGTCGGCCAAAAACCGCAAGGCCTGCTCGCCAACGATCCACTGCGCGCCCAGCATCAGGTTTTCCCGCTCGGCGGCCGTCAAAAAATCCGCCGTATTTTCCAAAAAGCCCTCGGTCAGCGCGTCGAGCACCTCCAGCCGCAGCTGCACCACGCCGGGCGCATCCTCGGCTGCATCGGGTGTGAAAGAGCGCACCATGTCGCCGAAATCCGACAGCACCGTTCCGGGCATCAGGGTATCCCAGTCGATCACTGCTACGGCTTTTCCGGTATCCGAATCGAGCAGTACATTGCCGGCCTTGGTGTCGTTGTGCGTGGCGCGCAGGGGCAGCATTCCGGATTTTTTCAACGCGGAAACCTGGTCGAAAACCGGTTTAGTGGCGTGCAAGGCGGCAATTTCAGCGCGGCATTGCTCCGCCCGGCCGGCCGCATTTTTTTTCAAAATCGCCTGAAATGCCGCCCAGCGCCGGCCGGTGTCGTGAAAACCCGGAATGGTTTCAGCCAGCCCGGCCGGCGGAAAATCGCGCAGGGCCGCCAAAAAAATTCCGTAGGCCCGGGCCGCCTCGCAGGCCATCGTCGGGTGGGGCCGGTTTTCGGGCGCGAAGGTGTTTTTATAAAAAGGAAACACGCGCCAGTAGTTGCCGGCGGGGTCGCGCTGGAGCGTGCGGCCGTCGCGCGCGGGCTGCGGCGCGGGAATGCGCAGGGGAAAGCCGGGTCGGGCCGCCAGGTAGTCGGCTACGCGTTGGATGTTGCGCTGCACCGCTTCCGGGTTGGTGAACACCTGGTGGTTGAGGCGTTGTAGCAGCCAGGTTTGGGGCTGGTGGTTTTGGATAAAATCGACGCGGTAGCTGTCGTTGATATTGCCCGCACCGATGGGCTGGACCAGGGGGGTGTTTTCCGGCTGGAAAAACTGCAACAGAATGGGTTTAAAATATTCCGGTGTTTGCATGGTATCCTCGTAGGGGCGGCCCTTGCGGCCGCCCTGGGTTACAGTTTGGCCGCCGTGGGCCGCGGCCACCGTGATGCCCGACCGTAACCCGGGGCGGCCGCAAGGGCCGCCCCTACGGCGCCCACACAAAGGTCAAAAAAACCGCCCGAAAATGCCCGCGCCGCCCTACATTCGCATATGCCCACACGCCTGCCACCCATCGAATTGCCCCCGGACCTGCCCCCCTACCGGCTGCTGCATGTGCCGGGGGGGGAGTTTATTATGGGGAGCGCTGATGACGATCCGGATGCCAAGGAGAATGAAAAACCTGCCCACCGTGTACATGTGCCCGATTTTTATTTGGGCGAGTTTCTGGTCACTCAGGAACTTTGGGAAGCGGTTACCGGTGAAAACCCTTCTCGTTTCCAAGGCGCATGCCGACCGGTGGAACGTGTTTCCTGGAACGATATCGAGCAGGTTTTCCTGCCGGCCCTGCGCGAAAAAACCGGACAAAATTTCCGCCTGCCCAGCGAAGCCGAGTGGGAATACGCCGCCCGGGGCGGGCCGTTTTGGCAAAGTGAAGTCTACCGCTATGCCGGCAGCGACAAGATTGAA
>CAZVZH010000072.1:0-19260 GCA_964630705.1 uncultured Saprospiraceae bacterium
ACGGCCGGCATTGGCGCATCCACCAATGTCAGCTGCTTCGGCCAACAAAACGGCAGCGCTACCGCCACGGGCGGTGGCGGCAACGGCAGCTACGCTTTTCAGTGGAATACCGGCGACAACACAGCCGCCGTTTCCGGTTTGAGCACGGGCACCTACACTGTCACCGTTTCCGACGGCGAGGGCTGTACCGCCTCCGCCACGGTGAGCATTACTCAGCCGCCCACCCTCACCGCCAATGTTTCGGCTACGCCGCAAATGGCCAACGGCCAAAACGACGGAACGGCCAGCGCCAGCCCCTCCGGCGGCACACCGGGCTATACCTATTTGTGGAGCAATGCTGAAACCACTGCTACGATCAACAATTTGTTGCCAGGCTCCTACACGGTTACGGTAACCGACGCCAACGGCTGCACCGCCGTGGCAATCGCTACGGTGAACGCCTACGACTGCACGATCGACGCCGATGTCGACGCCAGCGATGCGCTTTGTTTCGAAGCGAACAATGGTACGGCCACGGTGGTCACCACCGCCGGCCTGGCGCCGTTCACCTTTGCCTGGAGCACCGGCGATACCACTGCAACCATAAACGGCCTGGCGCCAGGGGTATACACCGTAGTGGTTACCGACGCGGCCAACTGCCCGGAAGCCATTGCCTTTACGATCTCCGAGCCCAGCTTGTTGCGCGCCAATGTGAGCGCGACCAACCTGAGCGGCCCGAGTACCGGCGACGGCAGCGCCAGTTCCAACCCCACGGGAGGAACCGCGCCCTACACCTTTCTGTGGAGCAATGCTGAAACGACCGCCACGATCAACAACCTCGACGCCGGTACCTACACCGTCACGGTAACCGACGCCAATGGCTGTTCGGTAGTGCGCATGGTGGAAGTACTGGCCGGAAACTGCGGTGTGACACTCAACTTTATCACCGCCGGCGTAAAATGCAACGGCCAGTCGAACGGCGCAGCAACCGCCATCATCAACGGCGGCACAGGGCCGTTCAGCTACCTGTGGAGTTCGGGCGACACCACCGCCACGGCGCCGATGCTGGCCGCCGGCACGCACACGGTCACCATCACCGACGCTCTTGGCTGCGAGGTGTTCGACGAAGTAACGATCACCCAACCGCCGGCCCTGAGCCTGATGCTCGATACCGTGATCCCGACCAGCTGTCCGAACATCCCGGAAGGCTCCGCCACGGTGATTGCCGGCGGCGGTACCAACCCGCTCGCACTCCAGTGGAGCAATGGTCAAACCGGGCCGACGGCCGTCAACCTGATTGCCGGCACCTATACGGTCAGCCTAACCGATGGCAACGAATGTGAAACAGCATTGCAAGTGGTCGTTTCGGCTGTGGATATTGAACCCCCGGTGATTGCCTCCGATTCGGTGATCGCCCCGCTGGGCCCTGCCGGCAACATCACCCTCAGCGTGCAGAGCCTGGGCCTCGACGTGAGCGACAACTGTGCGATCAAAGAGGTGACGTTCCAGCCTGCCTCGTACAATTGCGCCCAACTCGGCCCGCACAGCGTTGTCGTCACGGCAGTCGACCTTTCCGGCAACACCACCGTCGACACCATCATTGTCACCGTGGTCGACAATATGCCGCCTACGCTGGTGTGCCCGCCGAGCGTGGTGCGTTGTTTCGGCGACGATGTGGTGCAATACGCAGCGCCGGTAGCGACCGACAACTGCTTGGGCAACGGCGGTATGTTCGACCTCATTTCCGGCTTGCCGAGCGGCTCTACTTTCCCGGAAGGTACCACGACCAACACCTACACCTACACCGATGCTGATGGAAATATCGGCTCTTGCACCTTTGAGGTGACCATCCTCTCGCAGTACACGATTGTGCTCGATACCATTTTGCCGGACAAAGGCGGGCTCGAAATCGGCGGAGTGTTCCTCACCGTTGGCGGCAGCCTCTCGCCCTACACTTTTGAGTGGTTCCGCAACGGCGTACCCTTCGCGGTAACCATGGTTGACGACCTCGACAGTATCGGACACGGCTCCTACACGGTGCTCATCACCGATGAGGTTGGCTGTACGGCCACGGCTGGCCCATTTGTCGTCGACAGCCTGGTGAACACCAACACGCCGGCCTGGGCATCTGGTTTGCTAATCATGCCCAACCCGACCAGCGGCCATCTCGCGGTAGTGTTCCCCGACCAGTTTGCCGAACCCGTGCAGCTCACGGTGTACGACATGACCGGCCGGCGCATCGTGCAGGAATCGGCAGAGGCGCCCAAACGGGTCGAGTTCGACCTGAGTCATGTGCCGCAAGGTTTGTACACGGTGCTCATCCGGGTCAATCAGCAAGTACTGGCCCGAAAAATTGTCGTGAGCCGGTAATTCCGGTTCAACCAACCAATTTCACCGTACAGCGCGCCGCTTTTCCCGATCGACGAGGAAGGCGGCGTTTTTTCATTTACTTTCCTTATTTTTAGGAATTCTGAAAAACCAAACCCCAACAATACTCGTATTTTGGATAAGTCATTCCAACCCTCCAACCCTCCAACCCTCCAACCCTCCAACCCTCCAACCCTCCAACCAGCAACTTTTTTACCAAAACCGTATCGATATGAAATCAATTCTCCTTTCTGCAAGCGCCCGCTTGCTGCTCCTGTTTTTCACCGGCCTGTGCGCCGGACTTCATGCCCAGCAATCTGGCCAGCTTCTGTTTGTTGCCCACCTCACCGGCGACCAGGAAGTGCCCGCTGTAACGACCAACGCGCAAGGTATGCTCACGGTGCTCATCAATGCCGAGCGCACGAAAATGCAAATCCAGGGCGTCATCAGCGGCCTGAGCGGAGCTGCCACAGCCGCCCACTTGCACGCGGCTCCGGCCGGACAAAACGGCGGCGTGGTGGTCGACCTGGGCCCCATTCGTTCGGGCAATAAAATTGCGGGCGAGCTACCCTGCACGCCTGCTTTGCTCACCCAAATGCTCACTGTCGGCATTTACGCCAACATACACACCGCCATGCACCCGGGCGGTGAGGTCCGGGGTCAACTGCGTCCGGAATCCGACCTGTATTTCGGCGGGGTGCTCAACGGCCTGGCCGAAGTGCCGCCGGTGGCGGTAACGGCTACCGGCGTCGGCGGACTCCGCGTGACCCTTGGCCACGACAAGGTGCAGTACCGCATAGTAGTCAACGGCCTGACCGGCCCGATCACTGCCGCGCATATCCACGCCGGCGCTGTCGGAGTGGCAGGTCCGGTGGTCATCGGTTTAGGCTTTGTAGGCAACACCCTGATCGGCGAACTGCCGGTGAGCAGCCTGCCCGTCGATTTTTTAAATAAACTGATGAATGCCCAATACTACGTGAACGTGCACACCGCTGCCAACCCTTCCGGGGAAGTGCGCGCACAACTCAGTTTTTCCGGTTTCCTCAGCGGTTTTGCCCTGCTCAACGGCGACCAGGAAACTCCGCCCGTGACCACCAACGGCATCGGCATCGGCGGCATGACCTTGCTGCCCACGCTCGACAGCCTGGTCTATTTTCTGCAAGTGACCGGCCTGAGCGGCCCTGCCACGGCGGCGCACGTGCACAAGGCCCCGGCAGGCACCGCCGGCGGTGTGGTTTTTGGCCTCAACGCAGTGCCTCTGGTAAATGGCCTGTACACCGCCACGGTAGCCCTGGACAGCGCCCGCATTTCGGATTTTATCAAAGGCGACTGGTATTTCAATGTGCATACGGCCGCCAACCCCAGCGGCGAGATCCGCGGCCAAATCCAAACCAACCTGCGCAAAAGTTACGCCTTCGAACTTTGCGGCGCCCAGGAAGTGCCCCCGGTAAGCGGCACGGCCTATGGCGGCGGCATGGTGTCGGTCGATCAGGACAACCTCACTGCCCGCTACCAACTGGCCGTTGATGGGCTGAGCGGCCCGGCTACTGCCGCCCACATCCACACCGGCATGGCCGGCGTCAACGGCGGCGTGTTGTTTGCCCTGCAAACGCCCACCCCGTACAGCGAGGGCGCCATCGCTATCACGGGCAACGATGCCGTGCTGATCGCCAACGCCGGCGCGTACATGAATGTGCACACGACCGCCAACCCGGGTGGCGCCATACGCGGGCAGGTGGTGCGCGCCCTGCAATGCAGCGCTTCCTCGGCCGTGTTCGACCCGGCCATCGGCAGTGTAAAGGTGTTCCCCAATCCGGTATCGGATGTTGTGTGCCTGCAATTCGAGAGCCGGGAAGCCTTTAGCGGGCGCTTGCGACTGAGCGCCCCCTCCGGCCAACTGATGCTCGAACAGGCCGTGGAGGCCTTGGGCGCCAGCTGGCAGGAATGGACCTTGCCGTTGGGACAATTGGCGCCGGGTTTGTATTACCTGAGCCTTATCCGGGACGGCCAGACGGCGCTGGTGCAGCCTGTTGTTAAAAAGTAATTGTTGTAACGTTGTTGCGGCACAATTGAAAAGCCGGAATTTTTCCTAAAGAATTTTCCGGCTTTTCATTTGTGCCGCAACTAAACATTCCACCTGGCCGCTTTTTATGGTGAACCGGACAAACTTAACCTTAACTTAAACCTGAAAATTAGACTGCGTTCCTGCCGCTCAGGACCTTTGTGGCGTAATTCTGTATTAAATCATTTTTATGAAACGCAGTTCCAACCTTATGCTCGGCAGCCTGCTGCTGCTTCTCCTTCCTTTATTTTCCCTGGCCCAAAAGGGCGTTATTTCCGGAAGAATTATTGATGCCAAAACCGCTGAAGGCCTGATCGGCTGCACCGTCAAACTCGACGACGGCGCAGGCGGGGCGATTACCGACTACGAGGGCAACTTTACGATTGCCAACGTGGTTCCCGGCATGCACAAACTCTCCACCGCCTACACGGGTTACCAGGAAAAAGTGATCGGCGACATCGCCGTGAAAAACGGCGAAGCCACGACGGTGGATATTGCCCTGGAAGACGCCTCGGCACAAATCATCACCGAAGTAGTCGTGACGGCCACGGCCCGCCGCTCCAGCATGAGCGCGCTGACTATTTTGCAAAAAAACAGTCCGATGATCGCCGACGGCATCAGCGCCGAAGTAATCCGGCGGACGCCCGACCGCACCACCGGCGATGTCATCCGCCGGGTAAGCGGTGCCAGTATTCAGGACAACAAATTCGCCATCATCCGCGGCCTCAACGACCGCTACAACATCGCCCTGCTCAACGGCGCCCTGCTCAGCAGTACCGAGCCTGACCGCAAGGCTTTTTCGTTCGACCTCTTTCCTTCTTCCATGCTCGACAACCTGGTGGTGATGAAAACCGCCAATGCCGACCTGCCCGGCGAATTTGCCGGCGGCGCCATTTTGTTGAATACCAAAGACTTGCCCGAGCAAAACTTCGTAAACATCAACCTGGGCGCCGGCTACAACACCGTCACGACTTTCCGGCCCTACCAAAGTGCCGGCGGCGGCGGCACTGATTTTCTCGGTTTTGACGACGGCAACCGTTCGCTACCTGCCGGCTACCCCGACGCCACGAGTTTCCGTACCGCCTCGAAAGACGAGCGGTTCCGATTTTCGCGCGAACTGCCCAACGATTGGGCTATTTTGAATAGAAACAGCGCCGCACCCAACAGCAGCCTGCAACTGTCGGCCGGCCTGGTGAGCGACCCCGGCCGCGCGGTGCAGTTCGGCAGTACCTTCGCCATCTCCTACAGCAACAACAACCGCCTGCAAACGGGCGAGCGCAATGATTTCGACGCCGAGCAGCAGTTGTTTAACTATCAAGACCTGCAGTTTAAAAATAATGTGCTCTGGGGCAGCCTGCTCAACCTGGCGATGAAAATCAACAAACGCCACAAAATCGCTTTGCAAAGCACCTATTCGACCAATACTGACCATATCATCAGCGACCGCAGCGGCTCCGATTTCGAACAAGAGCGCTTTGTGAGCGCCACTTCGATCGAATACACCGAAAACCACCTGCTCACCTCCCGGCTGTCGGGCGAGCACGCTTTCGGTACCAACAATGCCCTGCTGACCTGGGGTGGCGGCTACAACCGCACGACCCGCGACGTGCCCGCGCTGCGCCGCATGTTTTACGCCAAAAATTTTGATGCCGAGGCCGACGAGCCTTACCGCGCTTACGTACCTTTTGGCTCTGCCGACCCTTTCCGCAGCGGCCGTTTTTATTCCAACTTGTCGGAAGATGTGTACAATGGCAACCTCGACCTGAGCCTGCCGTTTGTGTTGAGTGGCCAAAAGCAAACCGTCAAAATCGGCGGCTTGTACCAGGGCAAATCCCGCGCGTTCAACGCCCGTACCATGGGCTTTATCCGCGCCCGGGTGGCCGGATTCGACAACAGCCTGCTGAGCTTGCCGCAAGACCAGATTTTCGCGCCCGAAAACATCCGCGACAACGGGTTTATCCTCGACGAGATCACCAATCCCAGCGATGCCTATACCGCCAACTCCGATCTGACGGCCGGTTATGTGTTGCTGGACAACAGTATTTTTGAAAAACTGCGCATCAGCTGGGGCCTGCGCATGGAGCGCTTCAACCAGCATCTGGAATCCAGCGATTACAGCGGCAATCCGCTCACGGTAAACAACAACCTGACCAGTTGGCTGCCTTCTGCCAACCTCACTTACCGCCTTAACGATCAACACCAGTTTCGCGTTTCCGCCTCCAAAACGGTAAGCCGGCCGGAATTCCGCGAAGTAGCGCCTTTCGCGTTTTATGATTTTTACCTGAACGCCGGCGTAGTCGGCTCGCCGGACCTGACGCCGGGCGATGTGTTCAATGCCGACTTGCGCTACGAGATTTATCCAGGCCAGAATGAGTTGTTCAGCGTCAGCTTCTTTTACAAGCGATTCACCAACCCGATCGAATTTACCTTCTCCAGCCAAGGCGCCGGTACACGCACCTTTTCGTTTCAAAACATCCCGGGTGCGCGCAACTACGGTGTCGAACTTGAACTGCGGAAAAACCTCAGTTTTATCGCCAGCAGCCTGGAAGATTTGACCTTTTTTGCCAACGGCGCCATCATTCGTTCCCGGCTAGACCTCTCTAACGTGTCCAGCTTTGACGACAACCGCGCACTCCAGGGCCAGTCGCCTTACCTGCTCAACACCGGCCTGAGTTACAACCACCCCGATTGGGGCCTGAGCACCACCCTGGTATACAATATCATCGGCGACCGGGTGGCGCAAGTGGGCACAGTCGGATATGCCGACATCTACGAACGCCACCGCAACCTGCTCGACTTCCAAGTAAGCAAACGCCTGGGCGAACGCGCGGAGATCAAGCTGACTTTGGGCGATATCCTTTCGCCCGATTTTATGTACTATCAGGACAACAACGCCAACCACAAATACGATGCCGGCGCCGACAATGTCATGCAGCGGCTCAATTACGGCACCACGATTACACTGGGGTTCGGTTATCGTTTTAATTGAGTGATTGGGGGTTCAGGAAGAACAGTGGGATCGCGTCACTAGAGGGCTGAAAAAATCACTCCATCACTCCATTAATAAATACAGATTACAGTAGTTTAATAAGGTTAGGAACTGACCTATGAATCCGGGCGACGCAAGTTGATCCGGATTTTTTTTGTGCCGGCCTGAAGGCTTGCCGGCTGGGATTTAACATTCGCTTCATACAGACTTAAACCAAACTTAACCCCCTGAATTCAGACCTGCATAGGCATCTGGCGACCTTTGTGGCGCTCGGTCGGCAGGTGGTTTTTCGAATAATCTGTTGAGAAAATGCGGCTGTTCGACCCCTAATTTTTGCCAATCAATTCAACCTACTCTTATGCAAAAAGTATTGCTACTCCTTGCCTTGCTGGCCGGTTTCGGCTTGCAGGTTTCTGCACAAATCGTCAACGTTTCCGGCGATATCAGTTCCAACCAAACCTGGACCAAAGACAAAACCTACCTCCTCAATGGCTTTGTCTATGTGACCAACGGCGCCAAACTGACCATTGAGCCTGGCACCGTCATCAAAGGCGACAAAACCAGCAAGGGCTCGCTGATTATTACCCGCAGCGCCCAGATTTTAGCCAATGGCACCGCCAACGAACCGATTGTTTTCACCAGCAATGAATCCAGCCCGACCTACGGCGACTGGGGTGGCCTGATTATCCTGGGCTACGCGCCTACCAACCAGGTGTACAACGGCACTGCCGGCCTCGGATTGGTCGAAGGCGGTCTCGACCCGGTCAAAGGTTTGTATGGCGGCGGCGACCAGCCCGGCGGCGCCAAAGCCGACGACAACTCCGGCATCCTGCGTTTCGTGCGCGTGGAATACGCCGGCATCGCCTTCCAACCGAACAACGAGATCAACGGCATCACCTTTGGCGGCGTGGGCAACAAAACTGTTGTCGAGTGCGTGCAGGTGTCGTATGCCAACGACGACTCGTTCGAGTGGTTTGGCGGCACTGTCAACTGCAAATACCTGATTGCTTACCGCGGCCTCGACGACGATTTTGATTGCGACTTCGGCTACAGCGGCAAGGTGCAATTTGCCCTGGCTGTGCGCGACCCCCAGGTGGCCGACGTGAGCGGCTCCAATGGCTTCGAGGTGGATAACAACGCTGCAGGCGACAATACGTCGCCGAAAACATCGCCGACCTTTTCCAACGTCACGGTCGTTGGCCCTTCGGGCGCCAACATTTCCACCGACTATCGCCGCGCCAGTCACCTGCGCCGCAACTGCGAAATCGGCGTGTTCAACTCCGTTTTTATCGGCAGCTACCCGGTCGGTTTGTTTATCGACGGTACTTCCACGGCCGCTAACGCCCAAAGCGGCAAACTGGTGGTGAAAAATTCGTTTTACCACGGCATGGCCACCACCCTCAACACCAACGACGCGGCTTTCAATATTACCGCTTATGCCACGGCCAATCAAATTTCAGTTGGCCCGAACGCGGCAGATGCCGGCCTGACTGACCCGTTCAACATCGGCCTGCCCAACGCCCGGCCCAAAGCCAACTCGCCGGTGCTGAATTATGCCCAATTCAACCACGCCCGCATCCAGGACCCCTTTTTCGTTCCGGTGAGTTATGCCGGCGCTTTCGGCCCCTCTGGCGACTGGACTTGCCCCTGGGCAAAATGGGCAAATCCCGGTTGCGCACCGTCTAACGCTCAAGTGGTTGTTTCGGGTGATATTACCTCGAATACTATCTGGACGGCTGATAAAACATACCTCCTCAACGGATTCGTTTACGTGACCAACGGCGCCAAACTAACCATCGAGCCCGGCACGGTTATCAAGGGCGATAAAGTCACCAAAGGTTCGCTCATCATCACCCGCGGCGCGCAGATCATCGCCGACGGCAAACTGGGCTTGCCCATTGTGTTCACCAGCAACGAAGCCAATCCGACCTATGGCGACTGGGGCGGCCTCATCGTCCTGGGCTACGCACCCACTAACCAGACCTACAACGGCACCGCCGGCCTCGGCCTGATCGAGGGCGGTCTCGACCCGGTAAAAGGCCTCTACGGCGGCGGCGACCAGCCCGGCGGCGCCAAAGCCAACGACAACTCCGGCATCCTGCGCTACGTGCGCGTCGAGTACGCCGGCATCGCGTTCCAACCTAACAATGAAATCAACGGCATCACCTTTGGCGGCGTAGGCAATGGCACCACGGTCGACTATGTGCAGGTATCGTATGCCAACGACGACTCTTTCGAGTGGTTTGGCGGCACCGTCAACTGCAAACACCTGGTGGCTTACCGTGGCCTCGACGACGATTTCGACTGCGATTTCGGCTACAGCGGAAATGTGCAATACGCCCTCTCCGTGCGCGACCCTCAGGTGGCCGACGTGAGCGGTTCCAATGGCTTCGAAGTGGACAACAATGCCGCCGGCGACAATGCTACGCCCAAAACGGCGCCTACTTTCTCCAACGTTACCCTGCTCGGACCCGATCCGGGTACGGCCCCCGCTGCCGACTTCCGCCGCGCCGCACACCTGCGCCGCAACTGCGAAATCGGTATTTTCAACTCGCTGCTGATGGGCAACTACCCGGTCGGCCTGCTGATCGACGGCACGAGCACTTCGGCCAACGCCCAATCGGGCAAACTGGAAGTGAAAAACACCTGGGTAGCCGGCCCGACCAGCCTGCTCAGCACCAACGACGCAGCCTTTAACATCGCTACCTGGTTTGGTACCGCAGGCTGGGGTAACGGCACCGCGGCCAATGCTTCGGCTGTGGCGCTGCAAAATCCCTACAACCTCGGCTTGCCCAACGCGCAACCGACCTATACCTCGCCGGCGCTGGGCACTGCCGCCTTTACCGCCGCCCGGGTGAACACTCCGTTTTTTGACAAGGTAACTTACGTTGGCGCGTTCGACGGCGCTTCAGACTGGACCTGCGGCTGGAGCCAGTTTGTTGAAAAAAATACGGAATGCCTCACCGAAACGGTCGATGCGGAAAAAGTGATCGACCGCATCAAACTGTTCCCCACGGTAGCGCAGGATGTTGCTACGCTGCAATTCAGCCTGACGCAAAACACCGAGCTCATGGTGGAAATTTACGGCCTCGATGGCCAATATTTCGGCCAGCAACTCAACGAAAAAGCCTTCGCCGGCGAACAACTGCACCGCCTGGATACCTCGAAACTCCCCTCGGGATTCTACTTCGTGCGGGTGCAAGCCGGTGCTGCCGTGAAAACTGCAAAACTGATTGTGGTGAAATAAACGCGAAAAAATCCAAACGAAAACCTGTGGCGGCGGGCTGGACTTCGGTTCGGTCTGCCGCTTTTTTTGTCTTTTCGGGGACAAGTTGACGCCCCCACCCGTAAAAACAAAAACCGCGCTGGTCAAAGGTTTTATCTTTCCCCCAACATCCGTTCGAGCCATCATTTGAATATGAAAACAGTCATCCTGGGCAACGGCATCAGCGGTATCACCGCCGCCCGCCACTTGCGAAAGCGCAGCGCCGGCGAAATCCTGGTCATTTCCGACGAGAGCGACGAGTTTTTCAGCCGAACAGCCCTCATGTATGTGTACATGGGGCACCTGCGCGAGCGCGACACCCGGCCGTACGAGCCCTGGTTTTGGGAAAAAAACCGCATCCAACGCCAGCGCACCCGCATCGCCCGCATTGATTTTGAAAACCGCCGAATGCACACCGCCGACGGCACAACCATCGACTACGACCAGCTGGTGCTGGCTACTGGTTCGCGGCCGAACAAATTCGGCTGGCCCGGGCAAGACCTCGACGGTGTGCACGGGCTTTACCATTTGCACGACCTCGAGGCTATGGAGCGCCACAGTGCCGGGCTGCAACGGGCCGTGATCGTGGGCGGCGGCCTCATCGGGGTGGAAATGGCCGAGATGTTTCACTCCCGCCACATTCCGGTCAGCTTCCTGGTGCGCGAGTCCGACTTTTGGAACAACGTGCTCCCGGCCGAAGAAGCCGCCATGGTGAGCCGCCACCTGCGCGAACACGGCATCGACCTCCGCCTGAACACCGAACTCAAAGCGGTGCTCGACGACGGCCAGGGCCGCTGTTCCGCCGTACGCACCAACGGCGGCGAAACCATCGATTGCGGCTTCGTCGGCCTTACTGTCGGCGTCAGTCCGAATATCGATTTTTTAAAAAACACAGCCCTCGAAACCAACCGCGGCATCCTGGTCGACGATTACCTCCAAACCAACTTGCCCGGGGTGTACGCCATCGGCGACTGCGCCGAACTGCGCCAGCCCAGGCCCGGCCGCCGGGCCATCGAAGCTGTTTGGTACACCGGCCGGATAATGGGCGAAACCCTGGCCAGCACCCTCGCCGGCGACCGCGCGGCCTACGACCCCGGCCTTTGGTTCAACTCCGCCAAATTTTTCGATATCGAATATCAGGTGTACGGCGACATCCGCCCCGACTTGCCCGCCGATCAGGCCAGCCTGTATTGGGAGCACTCCGGCGGCAAAAAAAGCATCCGGCTGAACTATGAAAAGGAAACGGGGCGCGTGCTGGGCTTCAACCTCATGGGCGTCCGCTACCGCCACGAACTGTGCGAACGCTGGATACAATCGGGCGCCACGGTCGAAACAGTGCTCGAACAACTCGGCCTGGCCAATTTTGACCCCGAGTTTTCCACGCAATACGAAGCCGAACTTGTTCAACTATACAACCGTCAAACGGGCAAAAACCTAAGGCTACGCCAAAAACGCGGGTTGCCCGCCGTTCTTAACTTTTTGAAAGTCAAAATGTAAAGCATGCACAATCATTCCCTTCTCCTGACTCCCTGGAAACAAAAATTCGCGCTGGCGCTTTCTGGCGCAGGAATTTTAATGCTGCTTTTGGTTTGGATGGCTGGCAAGGTGCTGGCTCCTTTGCCGGTATTGCTGACAGCATTGATTTTGCTGACGGCGGGAGTCGGACTGTTTATCCGGGAAGAATACCTGACCCGGCCCGAAGGCATCAAAAACAATGGGGTGTGGTTGCGCAGCCTCAGCGCGCGCGGCGTGTGGGCCTGGTTGGCCGCAATTGTACTGACGGGTTTTTACACGGTCTTGTATTTCGGTCCGGCGGCTTGGCTGGCCGGCCTTACTGACCTGTTCGACCCGCTCAGCCGCCTGCTGAAGGGCAAGCCCGCCGACAAGTGGTTTGCGTACGGCAGCCTGTACACCTTTTCGGTGCTGGTGCTGGGGTTGAAATTCGGATTTAAATACCGGCACAACCGCTACCAGGTGTTGCGCACCATTTCAGTGAGTTTTTTCCAGTTGGGTTTTGCCTTTTTAATTCCGGCCTTCATGCAGCGCATGAACCAGCCGGAGTATTATTTTACCTACTTCTGGCCGCTCAAGGACTGGTACGGCACGCCTTCGGCCGCCCAGTATTTCGGCGGATTTGCCATCGGGCCGTACCTGCTCGCTTTCGGCGCACTGATGACCTTTGTGGCCACCCCCGTGCTGACGTATTTTTTCGGCAAACGCTGGTATTGTTCCTGGGTGTGCGGCTGCGGAGGCCTGGCCGAAACGGCGGGCGACCCCTTTCGGCATTTATCCGACAAAAGTTTGCGCGCCTGGAAAATCGAGCGCTGGATGATCCACTCGGTATTGGTGGTCGTGGTGTTGGTAACAGTTTTGTTGTGGGTAAACTCCTACCAAAAAGGCGCTGTGTTGGGAACCTGGTCGGCTGCGTTTTACCGCTGGTACGGCTACATTATCGGCATGGGGTTCAGCGGGGTGGTTGGCGTGGGGTTTTACCCCCTGATGGGCAGTCGGGTGTGGTGCCGGTTCGGATGCCCGCAGGCGGCCATACTCGGTATTTTTCAGCGAAAAAAATCCAAGTTCCGGATTACCACCAACGGCGGCCAGTGTATTAGCTGCGGCAACTGCTCTACATATTGTGAAATGGGCATCGACGTGCGGCAGTACGCTCAGCGCGGGCAAGACGTGGTGCGCGCCTCCTGCGTAGGTTGCGGTATTTGTGCGGCGGTGTGCCCACGGGGCGTGTTGCGACTGGAAGGCGCGGCAGCCGACGCGGGATAAATCATCGTTTGAAAGGAAACATGTTGACTTTAAAAATGGGCGTGGTAGCTGATAATCGTCAGCTCGCACCCTAATCCCAGCGATTGACGCCGACGGGTATAATCTCCAATTTTGTGCGAGATCAGGCAAAGACCTGTCATTTGTCGCTAACAAAATTTGGAAGGTACCATGACAACGCTTCTGAAGTCCATATTTCTCCTGTTCGCCCTGCTGTGTTGGAACCTCAACCCCTTGCAGGCCCAAACAACCGACGAGGCCACCGGCCTGAGCGTCGAACCCAGCCCGGATATCCGGGTGCTGACGGTGTACCCCAACCCCGCCACCGAGCGCTTGCTCATCGAGTTTACGGCGGCGGAAGCCGGTGAAGAGCTCCTGCTGCGCGTAAAAAACAGCGAGGGCAAAGTTGTGCTGCGCCGCAGCCTCATTACTGCGCGGGGCGGCAATATGGTGATCCTGCCTGTGGCTGAATTGCTCACCGGCCAGTACACCTTGTTGCTCGATGAAGGCAGGCAGGTGCGGCGGGCTTATTGGCAAAAAATGTAGCCCAGTGCTTGCCAAAACTTTTTTTAAGCGCCTTTGGAATTTCCGGGGCTGAATTCCTACCTTTGCGGGCGTTTTTTGCAACAGGACTAAATTAGTACTCGAATACAATGGAAATCATTGCTTTAAAAGCCCATAAAAAGGAAAGTTCCGGCAAGCAGGCCGCTAAAAAAGTGCGCCACAGCGGGATGGTCCCGGCAATTATGTACAAAAGTGGTGGCGGCGAAGCCGTGCAGTTCAGCCTGAACCCAGCCGATTTTCGTCACCTGGTGTATAGCTCCAAATTCAAACTGGCTGAAATCGAACTGGATGGCGCTAAGCACAAATGTATTTTGAAAGACGTGCAGTTCCACCCGGTAACCGATCAGGTGGTGCACCTCGACTTTTTGTCGCTGACCCCCGGTGTAAAATTCAAAGCCTCGGTGCCCCTGCGCTTTGCCGGCCAGGCTCCGGGTGTGAAAGCCGGCGGTAAATTCATCACGACGCTCCGCAAAATCAACATCCTGACGACGCCGGAAAAAGTGGTAGACGAAGTGGTGGCCGATATTACGAGCATGAACCTGGGCGATACCATCCGGGTACGCGATATCGCTCCCGAAGACGGCGTGGAAGTGACCAACAACGGCGCTATTCCGATCGCGCTGATCGAAATTCCGCGCGCGCTCAAAACGCAGTAAACCAGTTTTTTCCAAAATACTCGACGGAGGGTCGGGCCGCAGGACGGTCCGGCCCTCCGTTTTTTTGCCGCCTCAATTTTTCATTTTTGCTTTTCTTTACCGGCCAATTCTATTTTTGAGCAAAAATTGACTGTCCCGCCATGGTTTGCCTCCGTTTCGACAAATTTCCGATACTCCTGCTGTGTACCCTGCTGCTGGGCGCTGCCCCGGCCAATGCTCAGGTTTTTTGGTCGGAAAATTTTAACGACGAGGGCATCGCCACGGCCAACTGGAACTTCGGGGGCACGAACGCCGGGCCAGCCATTTGGACCTGGACGGACCTGCCCGAAGCCGGTTACCAGGACCCCGACCTGCCGGCTTTTGCCGCACCCACAGCCTCCGACGGTTATTTTTATTTCGATTCCGACAACAACGGGCAAACGCCGCACGACGTGTGGCTCACCAATTTCGGCGCCCCGATCGACTGCTCCGGCAAAACGGACGTCCGCCTGCGGTTTTACACCCAGTACATTTATTTCAATCCGGCCGGCACCGTAGCGCAGGTGGGCGTCAGCACCGACGGAGTCAATTTTGAATTCCGAACCCTTTTCAACGGCCTGCAAGCCAATTTCCCCTACCACGACTGGGTGGAGGTCGACCTCGACGAGGCCGATGGTCAGGCGGAAGTGTACCTGCGTTTTCGCTGGATCGGCAATTACGAATACCACTGGAAAATTGATGATCTGGAGCTCTTTGAGCCGCAGGAAGTGCCTTGTTCGGAAGCCCAGGCCGGCGCGTTCACCTTGGTCAACGACGGACTGGTTTGCCAGGGAACAGATTTGCAGGAAGTAGTCAACATCACGCCCGGAGGTTTTGTGCTGCCCACCACCGGGCCTCAAGCCGGCCTGGCCTGGTGCCTCAGCGCTGAGCCGCTGCCGGCCAATACCTGGCCCGGCGCTGTTCCCGGTGTGGTGAGCACGACCTTTGCGCTGGCTGTGCAGCCGCCCGATTGGCTGAACGACGGCAGCGTGGCGGACTATGGCGCGTACTACCTCACGCCGGTGGTGTTGGGTGGCGGGACGCTTATTGATACGGCCGGCCAAGCCACTGTGGAGAACATCGACCCGGCAGGGGGCTGTTTTATCCTGGGCCCCTCGCTGCCAATCGTGTTGTTTCCGGTGCTCGAGCCCTTGTCATTTCAGGCAACCATCAACCACGATGTGACGCCGCCGGGCAGCACGGGCGCTATTTCGCTTAGCCCGGGAGGCGGCTCGGGCGCTTACCTCAACGACCCTGGCTTGTACCGTTTCGTTTGGAATACCGGCGCTACCAGCGCTTCAATTTTCAACCTGATCCACGGCGTCTATTCGGTTACTGTTGCCGATGCCAGCGGCTGTGTGCCCGATTTTACCGATAGTATTTCCGTGCCGCTTTCTGTAGGGACCAGTCTGCCCGCGCGTATGGCGCAATGGACGCTTGCTCCCAATCCGGCAAAAGATTTTACACGGATAGACCTCGAATTGGCACAAGCCGCCCCGGTTCAACTCTCTCTGCGCAACCTGTTCGGGCAGCCCGTCCGGGAATGGGATGCCGGCCCGGTCAGTAGTTTGAGCCAACAACTCGACCTCAGCGGCCTGCCTTCGGGATGGTATTGGCTGCAACTGTCCGCAGGCGCCGAAAGGGTGCAAAGCCCGCTGGTCATTCAACGCTGAATACCTGGTTGTTTTAAAAAAGCACTTGGCCGGCGGCCGGTCTGGCAGGGTCACTTGGAAAAACTGCCGTATATTTAAGGGTTTTAACCACTTAATATTTTATTCCCAAAGCTGGTGTTAAGCCGGTGTTCAAAGCCTTTCCACCGACATTTTTTAACCAATTCAAATTCTTATGAACAAACGAAGCGCACTTCCAGGATGGGCAATCCTGCTGTTTTCTGCTTTTACCTTCAACTTTGCATCGGCCCAGGTTTTCTGGACCGAAACCTTCAGCGCCGCCTCCAGCACCAACTGGGTCAGCGGCGGCATGAATCCTGGTCCGGAAGTCTGGACCCACACAACCGACCCTTTGGCCGGTTTTATGAACCCGGCCATTCCGGCCTTCGATGCGCCCAGCGTTGGCGACGGCTATTTTTATTTTAATTCCGATGCCAACGGCGAAAACCAGGCGCACGACATCACGCTGACCGGCACGGGCAACCCGGCGGACTGTTCCGGCAAAAACAACGTAAGCCTGCGGTTTTACACGCAGTACATCGAATTCAACGAATCGGCGCAGGCTTTCGTGGGCATCAGCACCGACGGCACCAATTTTACCTACCATGAAATCCTGCCCAACGCTGCGGGCGACGAGATCAATGTTGGGTCGATCACCGTAGCCATTCCAGAGGCCAACAACCAGCCCCAGGTATGGATCCAATTCCGCTGGGTGGGCGACTGGGAGTACCACTGGAAAGTCGACGACATCGAGCTGTTCAACCTGACCGGCCCGGTGCCCTGCGACCAAAACCCGATGGCTATTATTTGCGACAAACTGGACACGTACAACACGGCCCAGCGACTTGGCCCGCAAGCAGCCTGGTGGACGACCTGGAGCGGCACCGAAGGCGGCACCGAAGACGGCATCGTCAGCACGGAACAGGCCAGCTCGGCGCCCAATTCGCTGAAAATTATCAGCACTTCCGCCAACGGCGGCCCGCAAGACGTGGTGCTCAACCTGGGCAACCGAGCTACCGGCCGCTACGAACTGAAATTCAAAGTATATGTGCCGGCCGGCAAAAACGGCTATTACAACGTCCAACAATCGGTGCCCATCGGCAATGGCGGCCAGGGCGACTGGAACCTCAACGTGTTTTTTAACAACAACGGCGACGGCGCCATCACCGACGGCGCCAACGCGCCCTTGGCTACCTTTAAATTTCCGTACGATACCTGGTTCGAATGCCGCCACGTGTTCGACCTCGACAATAACCTGGCCGCCTATTACATCAATGGCGGTTTTATCGGCAAAAAAGCCTACCTGCGCGACTTGGGCGGTATCGACTTTTTCGGCACCAACAACGTCAGCACCTTTTACGTCGACGACGTGGAATTCGTGCAACTGACGCCCATCGTTTACAATGTGGACAACTGCGACGGCGCTATCGACCTCTCCCAGTATTTCGGCCAGCCGTCCACCGTCCCGCAAACCACCGGTTTGTTCGACAATACCAACGCCACGGCTGCCCCCACCGACCCGACCGTTACCTGCTGGAACGAGGATGTCAGCGGCACCACCGACGTGGTCAATACGTCCATGTGGTTCACCTTTGTCGGCGACGGTAAAAAATACCACATTGAGACAGTGCCTTGCAATGCCACCAACTATATCGGCACCCAGCAAGACGATATCGGCGACACCCAGATGCTGATTTTTGCCGGCGACAACTGCGCCGACCTCACGCCGGTGCTTTGTAACGACGATATCTGGGCGGGTAATGATCCGAACTTTGTCGACTGGCGCTCCGGTGTCGACCTGGAAACCACCAACGGGCAGAACTACCTCATGCTCATCGACGGCTACGAATACCAGGGCGTGCTGGCTACCGGTGAATTTTGCATCGAAATCACTCAGGTGCCTACGCTAACCTGCAACGACGGCGTGGTCGGCAACTACTCGCTGAGCAACAACGGCATCGTCTGCTTCGGCCAGAATGTCAACCAGATCATCAACATCGACCCGGCCTCCTTCGTCATGCCGGATATCGGACCGGTCTACGGCATGGTTTGGTCGATCACCAGCGCTCCGGTGCCTGCCGACACCTGGCCAGGTACCATCCCGGGCGTAGCCAGCAATGTGGTCAACCCGAGCGTCATTGTCGTGAACGCGCCGAACAACGGCACCGGTTTGCCCCCCGGCCAATACTACCTGACCGTATCGGTGGTAGCTGGCGGCGAGCTGATCAACCCGGCCAACCCGGCCCGCGTGTTCAACGTCGACCCAAGCGGCGGTTGCTTTTTCAATGGGCCATCGGTGCTCGTCACCTTCCTGCCCAGCCTGTCGCCCCTCACGGCCACCGGCGCCGTAACCAACCCCACCGGCACCGGCAACAACGGCGCCATCACCCTGACGGTGAGCGGTGGCCTGGCCAGTCCGCCCGGCGACCCCTCCCTGATGATTTATGCCTGGAGCGGTCCCGGCGGCTTTACCGCCACTACGCAGAATGTCAACAACCTGGCGCCCGGTACCTACACCGTGACGATCACCGACCCCAGCGGTTGTGTGCAGCCGATCACCCGCACCTTCACCCTGATGGTTTCCGATGTGAGCGATCCGGCTTCCGTGACGGCGCTGCGCGTCAGCCCGAACCCGACGGCCGGCCAAGTCCTGCTCCAACTCGAACTGGATGCCGCCAACGACGTGCGCGTGGAAGTGCTGAACACGCTTGGCCAGGTGATTGAAACCTTCGATGCGGGCCAGCTCAGCCAGCTCAACCGTTCGATTGATTTGAGCAGCCAAGCCAACGGCACTTATCTCTTGCGCCTAACGATCGGGCAGGAGATTGCCCTGCGGCGGGTGGTTTTGCAACGATAAAAAGTTAGAAGGTTTCTGGTTAGAGGGTTAGAAGGTTTCTGGTTAGAGGGTTAGAAGG
>CAZVZH010000073.1:0-11449 GCA_964630705.1 uncultured Saprospiraceae bacterium
CATTTGGGCAGTTAAAATTACTGCAGCGCTAAAATGCCTTATTCCGCCCATGGCAAGCAAAAAGAAAAAATCAGTACAGCCCCGACGCGCCTCCGGCGCCAAACCTACACCTAGCAAGGGAACTGCGGCGGCTTCCGGAGCCCCCCGGTTCGGTCTGGAATTTTGGGTCACAACCGGCCTGGCTCTTTTCGCCTTTCTCCTCTATGCCAACACCCTCAACCACGGCTACGTGCTCGACGACCCCCTGGCCATCGGCAAAAACGAACTGGTGAAAAAAGGCATCGGCGGTATCGGCGAGCTCTTCGGCCACCACTACCGGGCGGGCACCGAAGGAGCGGGCGCCTCGGCTTTGCTGTACCGGCCGCTGTCGCTGGTCACCTTTGCCATCGAGTGGAGCCTGTCGCCCAACAGCCCCGGTTTGGGTCATTTTATGAACGCGTTGTGGTATGCGCTCACGGCTGCCGTCGGTTTTGCGGCCCTGCGCCTGTTGTTCCAGGGCTACCATTGGTTGTGGGCGGCCGGAGCCATGCTGCTGTTTGCGGCGCACCCGTTGCACACCGAAGTAGTGGCCAACATTAAAAGTCGCGACGAAATCCTGAACCTGTTTTTTGCCATGGCAGCGCTGTACGCTTGGGCGCGTTGGCTGGAGCAGCCGGCGGGCAAGTGGCTGGGGTTGGCTTTGGGCGCTTATTTCCTGGCGCTGTTGTCGAAAGAAAGTGCCGTTACCTTCCTGCCGGTTTTCCCGCTGGCCAGTTGGTTTTTTTTCCGGAAAACGGCGCGGCAAAGTGCCGGGCACGCCTTGTTGTTTGCTGTGCCAGCCGTGCTTTTTTTAGTCCTTCGGGCGGCGGTACTGAGCCATACGACCGACAATTTTGTCGTCAGTGAAATGGACAACCCGATAGTGACCGCCCAGGGTTTCGGCGAGCGGTCGGCCACGAGTTTTATGGTGTTGTGGAAATATTTTCAACTGTTGCTTTTCCCGCAGCCGCTGATCAGCGACTACTCGTTCCGGCATTTGACCGTGGTCAACTGGAGCAATTGGCAGGCCCTGGCCGGACTGGCCGTTTATGCCGGCTTGCTGGTGTACAGTATTCGCGGCCTGCAGCGGCGCGAGGCCCTGGCCTTTTGCACGGCGGCGTTTTTGTGCGGCGTGGCCTTGTACAGCCAGTTGCCCCTGGTGATCGGCACCCTGCTGGGCGAGCGGCTGATGTACGCGCCTTCGCTGTGGTTTTGCGCCGCTGCAGCATTTTTGATTTGGAAAATCAGCCGCTTCGATCTCCGGGAAGCCGCTGCGCAAACCGGTTTTCCGGAAATGAAAAAATGGTCGGCCGGCGCAGGCATCCTGCTCGTCCTGGCTTTGGCGATGGCGGCCCTCACCCTGCGCCGCAACCCCGACTGGGCGAGCAACCTCGCCCTGTTCAGCGCCGATGTAGCCAAAGCGCCCCAAAGCGTGCGCCTGCACAACGGCATGGGCAGCGAACTGTACGCCCTAGTCGGCCGCGAAGGCATTTCCGAAACCGAGCGCAACGAACTGCTCGAACGAATGCGCCAACATTCGCAGGCCGGCGCCGACATCCGGCCCAACCCGGTTTCCTACCTCAACCTCGGCAATGTAGCCATCAGCAAAAACCAGTTCGCCGAAGCCATTGCCAACTACCAAAAAGCGCTCGATCAGGCGCCCAACTACGGCCTGGCCCGCATCAACATCGGCCGCAGCTACCAGGCTTGGGGCCGCGTCGAAGGCCGGCAAAACAACAACCCCCGCCGCGCCGCCGAACTGCTCGAAAAAGCGCTGGAATTCGGGCAGGCCGACGCCTCGCTCTACCTCGACCTGGGCGCTGCCTACGGCATGTCGGGCCAAAATGAAAAAGCCATTACCTATCTGGAAAAATCCGTGCAACTCGACCCGGCAAACAAAACGGCCTGGGGCAACCTCAGTGTGGCGTACCGGGCAGTGGGGAATACGACCAAAGCGGAGGATGGGGCGCTTCGGGCGGGGTGATTAATTGCGGAGACGGTTAAAAAAAGTGCCCCACACCTCAAGGACCTAGGTGTGGCGCACTTTTTTGAACCGTCTCCAATGGCTTACCCGATTACGGCGTATGCCACACCCGGCCCGTCCAACGTACCCGCCCATCCGAACTTTGAAGCACGAGTTGTATCCAACCGCCGGAGCTCCAAGAGCCCGGTAATAAATCCGCATTGCCTGGGAAAGCCGGGTCGGAATATAACAAGCGCCCTTGCAGGTCATAGGCATGCAGCACAAATGGACCCAGGTTTGGATCGGCTTCCAGTCGGATGACCTCGCTTGCCGGGTTGGGGTAAAGCCGAACGGTCATACCAGAATCTACTTCGTTGTCGCCTACAAGGCCGCAATATTGGCAATCGCCCTGGTAGATACTTACTCCTTGATGATAAAAACACGCGCCAACGAGCAGTGGAAATGGTTCGAAAGACGAGTAATATAGACCGAGCAGGCCAGTAGTTGCCCCCATTCCTTCGACTACCGAGAAACTAATTGGGACATTATTTTGAACCTTCCGCTCCAATGTAAATCGCTTCCGGCCCAAAAAGGTATCTCGTTTTATTACAACAAACTCCCAGGGTTGAGCATTCCGCACCGGGAGGTGAAAGGTGTCGCCAATCGCCCAGTTGAAATCATACAACAAGATTTCGGTGCTATCCGGCACCCGGGAGAGGCCGCTTTCGTACGTGCCCATCGACAATTCAACGCGGACATTTTTATAAAAATATACCTTGGAGCCCTCGGTTCGAACCGTACCGATCGGACGTTGATTGGGTGGGAAAAAATAATCGCCGGCGCCGAGGCAATTGGAACCGCCAGCATCTTTCCGGCAATTTTTTTCGGCCAGCACCACTTGGTGCACTTTGTCATTGATTATCGTATCAGGACCCAGAAAGTTCCGCCAGGTATAATAGTATACGCAGTTGCCTGAAAAATACGGTGCGACTGAGCTGGTTATCCACTCGGCATCGGCGGTCGGAAACGGAAAATTTTGAGAAAAAAGAGGGGAAGTGAAAATTGCAAAAAATGCAATCAGCGTAAGCTTTTTCATGGGTATAAGGCTTTAGGTTAAACGTTCTGACAAAGATATTGAAAACCAGCCCCCCCCTGAATGATATTGGCTAATCCTGGCTGACTTGAATTTATTTCTTATCGCCGCCGCTTAAGTTGAAACGTTATTTCAGGATGAGGCAAACCGCTCCAAAAGCCCCAGCAACCCCAGCCAGCCCATAGCGATTACTACCGCCCAGCCCGCCGCCGCCAGCCACCAGGGATGCACGTAGCCGGCGGGCGCATTGCGTGCTCGTGCTGCCAGCAATACCAGCGCCAGCGCCACCGGCAGGATGAGCCCGTTGAGCGCACCCGCCCACACCAGCACTTGAACCGGTTTGCCCAAACCGATAAAAACCAGGGTAGAAACCAGAATAAATCCACAGATGACCCAATGCCGCCGGCGCTCCAGCGCCGGGTGCCAGCTTTGCAAAAACGACACCGAGGTATACGCCGAACCGATCACCGAAGTGATCGCCGCGCACCACATCACCAAGCCAAACAAGCGGTAGCCCGGCACCCCGGCCGCCCGGCGAAATACATCGGCCGGCGGATTGCCGGGGTCGAGTGCGCCGGCGCCTTGAGCCAGCACGCCCAAAGCAGCCAGAAACAAGAGGTACCGCAGCAGGGCGGTCACCAGAATCCCTGTTCCGGCGCTGCGCTGCACATCCGGCACAGCTTCCTGGCCTTTCACCCCGGCGTCGAGCAGCCGGTGCGCGCCGGCAAAACTAATATAGCCGCCTACCGTGCCCCCCACGAGTGTGACAATCGCCAGCGCATCGATGCGCGCCGGCCAGGCCGTGCGCCACAGCGCTTCGGCCAGGGGCGGCTGCGCCGAAATAGCCACGTACAAAGTGAGCAGGACCAACCCAAGGCCCAGGACTTTGACCACGGCGTCCATTACCCTGCCGGCATCTTTTAGCAAAAACAGCCCAATAGCCAGCCCGGCGCTGAAGGCTGCCGCCCACTGCACGTCGGCGCCAAACAGGGCGTTCAGCCCCAGGCCGCAACCACCGAGGTTGCCGATGTTGAACGCCAAGCCGCCCAGTGCCACCAAGGCTCCAAGCAGATAACCCAAACCGGGAGCCACGCTGTCGGCTACCTCTTGGGCGCGTTGTTCGCGCGCGATGAGGACGCGCCAGATATTCCATTGGGCGCCCAGATCGAGCAGGACCGACACCAAAATAACAAAGCCGAAAGAGGCCAGCAGCTGGTCGGTAAACACCGCCGTTTGGGTGAGAAAGCCCGGGCCGATGGCCGACGTAGCCATTAAAAAAGCGGCGCCCAGCAGCGGCGATCGGTTCACTTTTTTCATAAAAAACAAGTTTCAAGGCGCTTGGACGGGAATGCTGTGGTCGTCCAAAAAACGGCGCAAGGAACGGGCAAAAGCCACGGCATGCGCCCCATCGCCGTGCAAACAAATGGTGTCGACCGACAGCGGCACCCGGGTTCCGTCGACGGCAGTCACGTTTTTTTCTAATACAAGTTCTAGCGCCTGTTTCCGGCATTTTTCCTCCGAAACGATCAGCGCGCCGGCTTGGCTGCGCGGAGTCAGGCTGCCGTCAGGCTGGTAGCCACGGTCGGCAAACGCCTCGCTGGCGGTGCGCAAGCCGAGTTGCCGCGCCTGCTCGAGCGATTGGCTGCCGCTCAGGCCGTAGAGCAGTAGATTAGGGTCAAAGGCCAATACCGCTGCTGCAATTTCGCGCGCTACGGCTGCGTCGCGGGCAGCCAGATTGTACAAGGCGCCGTGGGGTTTTACATGGTGGAGCGCCCCGCCGGCGGCCTGAATGATTGCACCAAATATTTCCAATTGCTCGCGCACCAGCCGGGCGTAGGCGCCGGGCGCGAGCCGGATTTCCAGCCGGCCGAAGTTTTCCCGGTCGGCAAAGCCCGGGTGCGCGCCAATGGCCACGCCGTGTTGCAGCGCCAATTCGACACAGCGGCGCATCGCCCGCGCATCGCCCGCATGGTAGCCACAGGCAATGTTGGCCGAAGAAATCAGCGGCATCAGTTCGGCATCGTTTGGAAAACCTTCGCCCAGATCGCAGTTTAAATCGATCATCTGTCTTCAAAACTTTTCATCGAGCTGGCGGTGTTGAACATCCGTTCCAACTGCAAGGTACAACTCCATTGCAATTGCCGCAGCGCACGGTCCTGCCGGCCCAAAGCCTCGAAGGCGGCGTTCAGATCGACTGCCTGGAGCCGGACCCGCCGGCCTGCAGGCATTTGGGCCAGGCGCGGCAGATCGGCCCGGATCAGTTGCCCGATGCGGGGGTAGCCGCCGGTGGTTTGGCTGTCGGCGAGCAGCACCAGGGGAGCGCCCGAGGGTAGCAGCTGGATTGTTCCGGTGGTTACCGCAGCCGAAACCCGTTCGGGACCAGGCTGGATTTTCAAGGCCGGCCCTTGCAGTTGGCTGCCCATACGGTCGCTGTGCGGCGTGAGCAACCAGTCGCTGTTTTCCAGCAGATTTTTTGAAAAATCGTCGAGTAGCGGGTATTCCGGCCCAGGGCAAAAGCGCAATGCCGGCTGTTCGGAATAGAACGCGCGCACATCGGCTGTCCAGGTGAAAATCGGCGCTCGCAAGTTAGTCGTCGACTGGGCCGCAAAAACCAGCCGGTCGCCGGGCCGCAATGCCCGCCCTTCGAAGCCGCCGGCCCGGGCCGCCCGGTTGGTGCTCCGGCTGCCCAGCCAGGCGGGCAGGTCGAAACCGCCGCGTACAGCCAGGTAGCCGCGCGCGCCTGTGTTTCGTTTTTTAAACTGCAACAGCGCGCCGGCGGGCGCCCACAGTGGGCGGTGTACTGCAACGGGTACGCCGTTGAGCACAGGGTTAAAATCGGCGCCGCTCAAGGCAAACAAAACGGCTTGTTCAAAGCGCAGCGCCGGCGCCGGGAAGTGGCACTCAAGCGCTGCGGTTTCAGCGGCATTGCCCACCAGGAAATTAGCCAGGGCAAGCGCTGCCGGGTCCATCGCGCCGGAAGGGTTGATGACCTGGCATGCAAAGCCGTACCGCCCGGCATCCTGAACGGTGTCCAGCAGTCCCGCTTTTTCTACCCGTAAACTCATGGTTGCACCCTCTTGATTTGGTTAAACTCTGCCGGTGTAATTTCGAAAAAACGCACCTGTTCTCCAACGCGCAACAGGGCGGGTTCGGGCAGGCCGGCGTCGAACAGGCGCAGCGGCGTACGGCCGATCAGGTTCCAACCGCCGGGCGACTCGAGGGAGTACATCCCGGTTTGTTCGCCGGCAATGCCCACACTGCCCGCCGGCACCCGCGGGCGCGGCGTTGCGCGACGCGGCGCGGCAATGCGCCGATCGACTGAGGCGAGATAGGGAAAGCCGGGCAGGAAGCCGAGGAGGTAGACGCGATAGGTTCTGTTGGTATGGAGCTGCACAACTTCCCGGGGGAGCAAACCGCAGCGCTGCGCCAGCTCCTTCAGATCGGGCGCGAACTCCGGCGCGTAGCACACCGGAATTTCGCGCAGCATACCTTTCGGGGTCAATGTTTCGGGTACCGCGGCCAGGAAGGGTTCGATCTGCCGGTGCAACACTTCGTGTGGGAGTTGGCTAGGGTAGTTGCGCAGCAAAAAGGCGGCGTCGAGAAGCAGGGTAAGCGAGCTGTAGGCTGGCGCCAAATCGAGTACGCCGGGTAGCTGAGCTTGCCGGAGCCGGTTGAACAAGAGGAGCACCCGGGCGTGCAGGCTAGGGTCGATGCGATTGCCCCAGTCGATACAAAGTCCGCGATCGCCGAGCGGGTAGATGTCGGGGGTGGTCATGTGCAAGCTGGGAGTTTTTAGTTGACGACTTTAGTGATCATGCCCGCTGTGCATAGCCTCCTCTGCCCGGCGTTCGAGTTCTTGCATCGAAAACGTTTCCGTCAGCCGGTAAGCATAGCGGATGGCGCCGCCCGGGCCGAATGATTTCCGAAAATACACTAAGCCAAGCCCTTTGGCATACCATTCCTCGCCGCTGCCCTCGATTTCGGCGGAGCCTTCGGCGTTGTGCCGGATGGCTTCCTGCAAGCCGAAACGCACGGTGGGATACGATTTTCCTTGAAATTGGAAGGGAGGGCCGTCGCCCAGGAAACGCCGGTTGCGCACCAGCGCAATGGTCGCGCCGGTATCGGTCGGCGGTGTATAGTGCAGGCTGTACAGAAAAATGCCGAGCGAGTCGGTTACCTGAAAGGGGAAAAGATTGGCCGATTCGATGACGGCGCGGACGGGGATAGCCTTTCCCGAAGCGGTGTCCAATTCGTACAAAAAAGTGTTGCGGGCCAGCGAGCCGTTGTCGACTATTTTTTCCCGCACAATCTGGTTGATCGCGAAATAGCGGTCGTACTGCGTGCCCACCAAAAAAGTACCGCTATCGCGCACAAAGGAATTGTAAAACCAGTAGCGCCGGTCGGTAGAGTCGCCTTCTTCGGCGGCGTAGGCGTACACCAAGCCTTTTTGCAGGTCGTATACAGGGAAATAGTAATCGCGGATGTTGCGCTTGCCGTCGGTGCAAGCCAGGAAAAGAAAGACAACAAAGGTTAGGAAAACACTTGCGGCCAAGCGCCCGAAAACCGGCTGTGTGGTGGTGTGCATCGGATAATTTTTTTGCAAAAATGGTAATTCCCGCTTGGGAACGGGCTTATAAAATTGATCGGGTTGATAAACCCCGTTTACCGCCCGATCAACCAAACGAAAACAAACTGGACGAACATCAAACTGTCGATCCAGGTTTTGCGCCAACCGCCCCAGGCGAGCTGCTCTGTAAACGGGCGGATGAGCACAGCGCTGAGCGCCAGGGAAACCAACAGCGCCAGGGTGGCCTGGCAGGTGTAGATGCGCAGTCCGAACTGGGCCAATGCACAAGCGGCGGCGGCCCCAAAAGCCGCATAGATCAGCCGGCGCGAGCGGGTAGGGCCTAGCCGCAACACCAGGGTGTCGAGGCCAGCGCGCTGATCGTCGGGCTGATCGCAAAGGTCGTAGGCCAGGGCCAGGGCGAATATAAAAGCCGAACGCCCCAGAAAAAGCAGTGCGGCTGGGGGCCAATGTTCGGGCGGCAAGGGCAGCAACACCGTCACGCCCGCCCAGGCCAGGGCGATAGCCAGCGGCTTAAGAAGAGGGAAGCGGCGCAACCCCGTGCCCAGACCGGGCCGGTAGCGGTCGTAGTACAACAACCAAACGACCGCCGGCAAAACGACCGACAGCTGCCGGCCCGGTGGCAGGTAAAAAAAACAAACCGCCGCGCAAACACCCAAGGCCCAAGCGGGGCCGCGCAAAGCCGGGCGCCCCTCCAACTGGTACCCGAACACCGTAGCGGCGCCCACAAAACCGAGCAGCCAGGCCGAGGGCAGCGAACTGCCCAGCAACAGGGCGGTTTGCAGCAGCATCGCCACGGCGCAAATTCCGATCCAGAACAATTGAAAAAAACAGCGGAGCAACGACACGTTTTAAATTTTCGGCATTTTGGCAAAATCCAGTTTTTTGTAGTCGAATGAAGCGAAAAACCTTCCGCTACTGCAAGACCTTTGGCGCAGCTTTAACGCCGTGCTAACATCTTGCCGACACCTTTTTCTCGTCTATCTTTGTTAAAGTGAACAATTTTAACCAAATCGATACACAGCCATGAAGCGCAGCCTGTTTTTATTTTTTATGCTTTTTTCCCTGTTTGCTGCCCCCCTGCAGGCGCAGTATTTCGGGCGGAACAAACCGCGTTATCAGGAGCTCGATTTCAAAGTTAATGAAACCGAACATTTCCGGATTTATGAATACCTCGACAACCCCGAGAAACTGAAAGAACTCGCCGCCGCCGCCGAACTCTGGTACCAGATGCACCAGGCTGTACTGCAAGACACCTTCACCGAAAAAAACCCCATGATCATTTACAACGATCATGCGGGATTTCAACAAACCAATGCCATTATGGGCAGCATCAGCGTAGGTACGGGCGGCGTCACGGAAGGCCTGCGCAACCGCGTCATTTTCCCGGTCGCTATGACCAACCAGCAAACCCACCACGTACTGGGCCACGAGCTGGTGCACGCTTTTCAGTACCATATGCTCATTCACGGCGACTCGACCAAACTCAACAACATCGCCAACCTGCCCCTTTGGATGGTTGAAGGCTTGGCCGAGTACCTCTCCATCGGCCGTATCGACGCGCACACCGCCCTGTGGATGCGCGACGCCGTGAAACACGACGCCCTGCCGAAAAACCTGCGCGATTTGGACAGCGGAAAATTTTTCCCCTACCGCTGGGGGCAAGCGTTTTGGGCTTTTGTCACCGGCATCTACGGCGACGAAGTGATCCGCCCGCTTTTTATCAATACAGCCAAATACGGCCTCGACCCGGCCATCCGGCTCACCCTGGCCACTACGCCCGATTCGCTGGCTTCGGCCTGGACGAGCACCTTGAAAAATACCTATGGCCGCTGGGTCACCAAAAGCCAAAAAAAGGAGGACCTGCCGGGGCGCCGCATCCTGTCGGACGACAATTTCGGCTCTATGAACATCAGCCCGGCGATCAGCCAAAACGGCAAATACCTTATCTTTCTTTCGGAAAAAAATCTCTTCAGCCTCGACCTCTACCTGGCTGACGCCCGAACCGGGAAAATCATCAAAAAAGTAGCCAGCACGGCGCAGGACGGCCACGTCGATCAGTTTGACTTCATCGAAAGCGCCGGCACCTGGGCCCCAGATGAGAAGCGATTCGCCTTCGATGTGTATGAAAAAGGGCGCAGTGTGCTGATTGTCAAAGACGTTTTTAAGGGCAAAACGCTGGAGCGGATTGCTATTCCCGGGGTGCCGGAATTCAACAACCCCGTGTGGAGCCCCGACGGCAAAACTATCGTGGTCAGCGGCCTGGCCAACGGGCAAACCGATTTGTACGCCTACGACTTGAAAACCAAAAAAGTGCGGCAACTGACCAACGACCGCTACTCCGAAATCCTGCCCGCCTGGAGCCCCGACGGGCGTTTCCTGGCCTTCGCCACCGACCAGCTCGCCCAAAGCCGCGGCCGCATCCGGGGCGCCTGGCAGATGAACCTGGCCATTTTGGACACCGAAACGGGCCTCGTCGAACAGCTCGACTTGTTCCCTGGCGCCGACAACATGAACCCACAGTTCGACGGCGCCGGCAACCTTTATTTTCTGAGCAACCGCGACGGCTTCCGCAACTTGTATCTGTACGACCTAAAGGCTAAAAAAGTGTTTCAGGCGACCGAACTCCAAACCGGTATCACCGGCATCACGCCCTACGCGCCGGCTATTGCTGTGTCGGGCGACCGCGACCGCATTTTGTACACGTATTACGCCGATGGGAATTATGAAATCCATCAGGCCAAGGCGACTGATTTCACCCTCAGGGAAGTGGATGCCAGCGCCGTCGACATGGTGCCCGCCGCCCTGCCGCCATTCGACCCCCGCCAACGCGATGTGGTCAACACCAACTTGCGGCTGATGGACAATACCATCCAGAGCGTAGCCGACACCACCACCCTGACACCGACGAAGTACAAACCCGATTTTTCCCTTTCCTATGTAGGTGGCAGTGCCGGCGTGGGTGTGGCCACGGGCAACACCAGTTTTGGCGCCACGACCGGCTTAGCCGGTGGTATCGACATGTTGTTCGACGATATTTTGGGTAACAATCAGTTGTACACCGGCCTGGCGCTCAATGGCGAAATTGCCGACGCTGCCGGCCAATTTTCGTATATCAACAACAAAAGGCGCATTGCCTGGGGCGGCTCGTTTTCCCACATTCCGTACCGCTCACTGGCTTATTACGGCTTTCGGCAAACGCCGCTGGAAATTGCGCCGGGGCTGGTCGATACGTTTTTGGAAGAAGTGCTGGGCGTGGAACGCCTGTTTCAGGAACGCATCAGCGCTTTTGCGTTTTATCCTTTTTCGGTGACCAAACGCCTCGAAGTGGGCGCTGCCATGGAGTTTTACAGCACCCGCATCCGGGAATACTCCACCTACTACGACGATTTGGGCCGGTTTGTCACCAGCGGGCAACGCAAAGTGCCGAACAGCGGCCAAAGCTTTCAACTCGCCAATGTAAATGCCGCCTATGTAGGCGACAATTCGTACTTCGGGTTTACCGCCCCACTGCAGGGCTGGCGCTACCGGATTGGAGCGGAGCAGTATTTCGGCGATTTTAATTTTACCAGCCTATTGCTCGACGGCCGGCGCTACTTCCGGCTTCGGCCCATTACCCTGGCCTTTCGCGCGCTGGCTTACGGGCGTTTCGGTGGCAACTCCGAGCAAGTGTTTCCGTTTTTTCTGAGCAACTCCTGGTTTGTGCGCGGTTACGGCTCCAACGATCTGTACACCCAGGATCCCGAGTTGTTCAATAAAATGGTGGGCAGTAAAATTGGCGTGGTCAATG
>CAZVZH010000073.1:11549-18985 GCA_964630705.1 uncultured Saprospiraceae bacterium
CAGGATCCCGAGTTGTTCAATAAAATGGTGGGCAGTAAAATTGGCGTGGTCAATGCCGAAATCCGCCTGCCGCTTTTCGGCCCCCGGCCCCTCGGCCTGATCAAATTCCCCTTGCCAGCCGACCTGAACTTGTTTTTCGACGGCGGCGTCGCTTTTTATGAAACCGGCGATTTGGAAAACCCCTCCCCGATTACCGGTGTAAAACACCAACCGGTGTACAGCATTGGCGCCTCGATGCGGTTTAATTTGTTCGGAGCGCTGATCCTCGAACCCTTTTATGCCCTGCCGCTCTCCGTCAAAGACGACGCGCGGCGATTCTACTGGGGCTTGAACATCATCCCCGGCTGGTAAAATTGGTTAGAGGGTTTCTGGTTAGAATGTTTCTGGTTGGTTCACCATTTCGGATATTGAACAACCAGAAACATTCTAACCAGAAACCAGAAACCTAACGGCCGACCATGTCTTCCGGGCGTACCCAGGCATCAAATTCTTCGGCGGTCAAATAGCCCAGGGCCAGCGCAGCCTGCTTGAGGGTGAGGCCCTCGCGGTGGGCTTTCTGCGCAATTTCTGCGGCTTTGTAGTAACCGATTTTGGTATTGAGCGCCGTGACGAGCATGAGCGAGTTGTCGACGTGTTTTTTGATATTTTCCCGGATGGGTTCGATGCCGGCGGCACACTTGTCGTTGAACGACACGCAGGCTTCGCCGAGCAAGCGGGCCGAGTGCAAAAAATTGTAGATCATCATCGGTTTGAACACATTGAGCTCGAAGTGCCCCGTGGCGCCTCCGATATTGATGGCTACGTCGTTGCCGAGCACTTGGGCGGCAACCATGGTGAGCGCTTCGCATTGCGTGGGGTTAACTTTTCCGGGCATGATCGAGGAGCCGGGTTCGTTGTCGGGGATGAATATTTCGCCGATACCCGAACGGGGGCCGGAGGCGAGCAGGCGGATGTCGTTGGCGATTTTCATCAGGCTAACAGCCACCGTTTTCAGCGCGCCATGGCTTTCAACGATGCCGTCGTGCGCGGCCAAGGCTTCGAATTTATTGGGCGCCGTGACGAAGGGCAGGCCGGTAAGGCGGGCAATGTGCCGGGCCACGTTTTCTGAATAGCCCGCCGGGGTGTTGATGCCGGTGCCGACGGCCGTGCCGCCCAAGGCGAGTTCGCTCAGGTGTGCCAGGCTGTTTCGCAGGGCGCGCAGGCCGTGGTCGAGTTGGGCGACATAGCCGGAGAACTCCTGGCCGAGCGTGAGCGGTGTGGCGTCCATGCAGTGGGTGCGGCCGATTTTGACCACATCCTGGAAGGCGTCTGACTTCGCCTTGAGCGTATCGCGCAATTTTTCAATGCCCGGAATAGTCAGCTCTACCAACATTTTATAGGCGGCGATGTGCATGGCTGTGGGGAAGGTATCGTTGGACGACTGCGATTTGTTCACGTCGTCGTTGGGGTGGATGGTTTTTTGCTCGTCGGTCAGCTGGCCGTCGTTGAGTACGTGGGCGCGGTAGGCGATCACTTCATTGGCGTTCATGTTGCTTTGCGTGCCCGAGCCGGTTTGCCAGACGACGAGTGGGAACTGGTCGTCGAGTTGGCCGGCCAGAATTTCGTCGCACACCCGGCCAATCAAATCGCATTTTTCTTTCGGCAAAACACCGGCTTCAAAATTGGTCAGCGCAGCAGCCTTTTTCAAGTAGGCGAACGCGCGAACGATCTCGATGGGCATGCGGTTGGTGTCGCGGGCAATTTTAAAATTTTCGATCGAGCGCTGCGTTTGGGCGCCCCAATACACATGAGCCGGCACTTGTACCTTGCCCATGGTGTCTTTTTCGATTCTGAATTCCATCTTATTTTGAATGTGATTAATGTGGTCAATGTGGTCAATGTGGTCAATGTGGGGGCAAAATTACCTTGAACTGCCGGAGTCTGCATGGAATTTGCGAATTTTGGCGTTGATTTTCCCGCAGCCTCGGGCTGTCCTTCTGTTCAACTAATTGAAATGCTGTGCTGATACGAATTTTTATCGCTGACGATCACGTCATGTTTGCCGAAGGTTTGGAAAGTATGCTGGCTGGCGAGCCGGAATTTGAAATCTGCGGCCGCGCGCGCAATGCGGCCGATACCCTGGCCCAGGTGCCGAAAATTTTGCCGGATGTGTTGCTGCTCGACATCAACCTCCCCGACCAGTCGGGCCTGGATGTGTGTAAAAAATTACGCGCCGACAACCCGGAAGTAAAAATTCTGGCACTGTCTATGCACAACGATGAAAGTTATATCAGCGCCATGCTAAGCCTCGGCGCCCAAGGCTACGTACTGAAAAACACGGGAAAAACCGAGCTCTGCACCGCTATTCGCGCTTTGGCCGCCGACAAAACCTACTTCACCCAAGAGGTAACCGATACGATGATGCAAAGCCTGATGCGCGAACGCAAAGCCGGCGTGGCCAAAGAACCGCCCAAAATCAGCCGCCGGGAAAAGGAAGTATTGAAACTGATTATGGATGAGCAAACCACCCAGGAAATCGCGGCCCATCTTTTCCTCTCGGAAAAAACTGTGGAAAGCCACCGCGCCGCCCTGCTGGCCAAACTTGGAGCCCGCAATACCGCCGGGCTGGTCAAGGCCGCCCTGCATTGGAAGATAATAAACGATTGATAAACAAACACTATTCGCAGGTTTTCAGGCGTCTGCGCCTGTGGTGCTGGCTGGCTGGACTGGCTTGGCCCTCCTTTTTACCGGCGCAAGCGGGTTTTGAAGAGCGGCTCACTTTTAAGGAAATTCAAGACCTGATCACCAACGGCATTGCCCAACGCGACCCACGGCAGCAGGGCCTGGGTTGGTACAAATGGGCTATTTACCGTGAAAACGAAATTGAAAATCGCGACTCCGCCTTTCAATACCTGGTGCGCAGCGCCGACCTGTTTCTGAAGGGCCTCGACACTGCAGCTTACCACCGCGTGCGTTCCGAATTGGCCACCCGTTTGCCCGACCGCGGCAAAGCCGACGAAGCGCTGCGCATTCAGGAAGACGCGCTCGATTATTTTCGAAAAACAAAAAATCAGCGCCTCGAAACCCTTGTGCTCGCCCATATGGCCCGCGTATATCAAATGATGGGCGATACAGCCCGCGCAACGGTGCTCAAAAAAGAATTTCGCGCTAAAGGATTGTTGCTCAAAGACACCCTGTTGTTGATCAATGTGTTCATAGACGATGTGATGCGCCTGCAAAGCGAACGAAATTATTTTGACGCCATCTCGCTGTCGTACCGCGTCAAAGAACTCGCAGAAGCCTGCCACCGCCGCGATTTTGTCATGTGGGCCGAAAGCCAGATCGGCTATCTGTACCAACTCTCGAAAGACTACCAGATGGCTATTCTGGTGTACAAACGCGCCGACGAATCCTTCCCCAACACATACGAACCCCAACGGCGCGACATCTACCGCCACCTCTCGGCTATTTACACCCAACTCGACAGCCTGCCGCAGGCCCTGGAATATGCCCGGCGCTATATCGAGCTCGGCGACACCTTGCTCACCCGCGATCGCGTCGCGCTCTCCCAACGCCTGGCTATTCAATTCGGTGAAAAAGAAAGAACCCGGGAACTGGAAATTTTAAGTAAAAAAATGGCCGACGTCGCCCTGTCCAAACGCCAGCAACGCGACTTTTTTTTCCTCTTGCTTTTGTTTTTCGGCGCTATCATCCTGGCCCTTTTTTTTATGGTGCGCGACTACCGGCACCGTCTGTCGACCGACCGCCTGCTTGCCGAACAGAATGAAAAAATCAACCTGCAAACCATCCGACAGCTCGAGGATGCACTGCGCATTGAGTCGATGCAAAGTATGCTCGAAGGCCAGGAGACCGAACGCCGGCGGGTAGCCACCGATTTACACGATAGCCTGGGCGGCTTGTTGGCCACCGTTAAAATCCGCCTGGAAAGTCTTTCGGGAAAATTACCCGAACTCGACGCTAACGAAGAGTTTTCAAAAGTCAAAAACCTGCTCGACGATACTATCGCCGAAACCCGCCAAATTGCCCGCAACCTCCAACCGGGCACGCTGCACCAGTTTGGCCTGATGAAAGCCATCCGCGACCTGACCAGCCGGGTACGGGGCGACGGGGTGCCCAGCATCGATTTTCAGCACTTCGGATCGTTCACCGATATCGACCACACTGTCGCGCTGAATTGTTACCGTATCGTTCAGGAACTGCTGCAAAATAGCCTGAAACACGCGCAGGCCACCGAAATTCTGGTGCAGCTTACCCGCACCGACAGCGAGTTGGCACTGCTCGTCGAAGACAACGGCTTGGGATATGACCCAGAAACGATCACCAAGGGCATGGGGACCGATAATGTGAGCCAGCGGGTGCAATTCATCAAAGGCGAAATCAGCATCCAAACCGCCAAGGGCCAAGGCACCAGTACCATGGTTACGGTACCCTTGGCCTAAACTCAGGGTTTTCCCTGAAAAAAAAACCGGTGCTTACACGGATGTTGCAAACAGCCCGCCCGCCTTACTTTTGCACTGGGCATCACAAGAACCGCATTACATAATTCGCCCTGCCCCCCATTTTTTAAAATTCACTTTACTCCATCCATACCACTCAAAACCCGCTTCCCCCTCTGTCGGAATTATGTTCCGACTGCCCTGAAAGCATTATTCCGCGTGGCTCCCAATGCCACTACGTTCACACCCTATGCGGCATCGCCCCTGAGCAGCACATTCTAATCTGGCGATGCAGGCGAACAAACACTATTCTTCCGTTTCAGGCGCCCGTTGTTCGAAGGAGAACATCGGGCGCTGATCTTTTCCGCCTGTACTGAACTTCTTACCTTCGGGGCTGTTAACCCAACAAGCCCCACTCTATTTTTCATCTCTAATTTCCAATTTCCAATATGGCTTTTACACTTCCTGACTTACCCTATGCCTCCGCGGCCCTGGAGCCGCACATTGACGCCCGAACCATGGAAATCCACCATGGCAAACACCACGCTGCCTACGTCAACAACCTGAATGCCGCTATCCAAGGTACCGAGTTCGAAGGCAAAACCCTGGAAGAACTCCTGGCCAATGTTTCCAAACTTTCCCCCGCTGTGCGCAACAACGGCGGCGGCCATTGGAACCACACGCTTTTCTGGGAAATCATGGCGCCCAATGCCGGCGGCGCTCCGGACGGCGCGCTCGGGGCGGCTATCGATAAAACCTTTGGCTCGTTTGACGAGTTCAAAAAACTGTTCGGCACCGCAGCCACAACCCGCTTCGGCTCCGGTTGGGCCTGGCTCTGTGTTGGCGAAGATGGCAGCCTGTTTATTACCAGCACGCCGAATCAGGACAATCCGCTGATGGACCTAGCCGAAAAGCCCGGCCAACCGATCCTCGGCCTCGATGTTTGGGAACACGCCTATTACCTGAACTACCAAAACCGCCGGCCTGATTACATCGCCTCCTGGTGGAATGTAGTCAACTGGAAAGAAGTGGCCCGTCGCTTTGCTGCAGCGAAATAAAAGGGCGGCCGCTTAAAAAATTCAGCCCGGAACGCAGGTACTGCCTTCCGGGCTTTTTTATGCCTTCTGAAAAGAAGCAACCCGACTATTCCGGCATGCGCGATGCGATAGCCAGTAAGAACTCCCGCTTGGTCGTTTCGTTCAAAAACTTGCCCGAATACTCGGCCGTGATCGTGCTGGCGCCGTGATGCTCCACGCCACGCGCTTGCACGCACATGTGTTTGGCATCAATGTACACGGCTACGTCTTCTGTTTGCAGTACGCGTTTGAGCTCCTCGGCGATTTGTACCGTCAGGCGTTCCTGCACTTGCGGGCGCCGGGCATAATAGTCGGCGATGCGGTTGAGTTTGGAAAGCCCGATCACTTTCCCATTCGGAATGTATGCGATGTGCGCCACGCCGAAAATGGGTTGGAAATGGTGTTCGCAGGTGCTCTGAAGCGGAATATTGCGCTCGATCACCAAGCGCCGGTACTGATATTTGTTTTCAAAAGTGGTGGCGCCAGGTTTGTTGGCCGGATTGAGTCCCCGGAAAATTTCCTGCACGTACATTTTGGCCACCCGATTGGGCGTACCACGCAAACTGTCGTCGCTGAGATCAAGGCCGAGAATTTCCATGATTTCGGCAAAATGATCGCTGATTTGCGCTATCTTTTCGGCATCCGTCAGATCGAACGCCTCGGCGTGCAGGGGGGTGTCCGGAGAGCCGGAAACGTGTAGATCGCCCAAGTCGTCAGTATCGGGGAAGGCTGTGGCGTGATGCCCGTTGAGAAATAACTCTGCCATGTGCGGATAGTGTTTGTCGGCGTGAAGAAAAATACTTTCAAAAAGCCTCATTCAAACGCCCCGACTAAGATAATGTTTAAGATATAAAGCTGTTTTTTGTAAATCACCTAAACAAAACCGTCGGTGTGCCGACATTTTACCGGGATTATTCAAGGCATCCATCCATCCTTTTCAACCGATAAAAAAATGAAACCGTACCTCGTCATCATCTTTTGCGCCGCCGCTGCTGTACTGCAAGCCCAGGTAATGGGCAACTATGGCGAACAAAACCAAATGCAATACCAGAACATCGCGCCCAGCCCCCAATTCCGGGCCGTTCCAAAAAGCGCGCAGTTTTTGGCCGATAATGTGCTGGAAATTTCGATCAATGCTTTGTCCAACCAGCGAGCCGATTCCTACACTGCCATTTTCAGCGTAATGCAAGTGGGCAAAACCGCAGAAGAAACCAATGGTCTGCTCAACACCCGACTGAACGGATTTATCGCTGCGATCAAAAACCTCGGTATTCCAGCTACCGATATCTTCGTCGACATGGTCAACTTCCTGCCGCGCTATGAATATGATATAAGCAAAAAACTATTTTCGCAAAAAACTTACACCGAAATTCCCAAGGGTTTCGAACTTCAAAAAAATGTGCACGTCCGCTACGCCAACCCCGAGTTGCTTGACGATATCGTAACCGCCGCCGCTGCCCAGGAAATTTACGACATCGTAAAAGTGGATTATTTTGTCAACGACCCCAACAAAGTCTACCGCGAGCTCCGCCAAACCGCCTTCGCCTACCTCAACGACATTGAAGCCCGCTACCGCGACATCGGCATTCCGCTAGATTCGGCCTACCTGATGACCGCCGAAAATGCCTGGGTGGCCTACCCCATCAACCGCTATGAAAGCTACCAGGCTTTCAGCGTACAAGCGATCGACCTTTCCGATAAATACGCCAAAATCAACCCAGCCGATAAGCCCACCAGCCGGTTTTACAACGCCATCCCAGCCAACGACTACGACATTGTGATCAACCCGGCTATCCTGGAACCGGCCGTCCAATTTTCTTACAATCTAGTCGCCCGGTACACGCTTGCGCCTTACCAAGCGCCGGTGCGGACCGTTACGAAAAAAGAGTTCCTCTGGATGACGCCCAACGGGGAGGTAAAACCT
>CAZVZH010000074.1:0-18853 GCA_964630705.1 uncultured Saprospiraceae bacterium
TGGAAACGACCGGTATGCTGTACTACAAGGTGGAAACGCCGACGGACAGCGCGGTTCGGAAGATGATACAGACGAAGTGAGTTTGAAGTTTGGAGTTTGAAGTTTGAAGTTGTACACCATTACGGTAAGTTGTACTCCTTCAAACTCCAAACTTCAAACTCCAAACTCCAAACTCCAAACTATAAGGAAGATAGACAAGCCGCCTTGCCCGGATCAACCGGGCAGGGCGGTTTTTTAGTACCAAGCCGCTAAAGCAAGAATCGCAAAACGCTCGATGCGCAGTTTTTTTGAATAAAAAGGGAATAAAAGTCAAGTGAATCCAAAAATGTCCGATATTTTTGGATTTAGAATCCAAAAATAACTCAAACTGTGTTTAAGCCACGTGCTATCTACGCTTCCATTCTAGACTTTTTGCCTGACAAGCGGTTTTCAGTGATCACCGGCGCCCGACAAACAGGTAAAACCTCTTTGCTCCGAACTTTGTATGCTGAGTTGAAAAATAGGCAAGATCTGGTGTTTTACTTGTCTTTTGAAGACCCGGCAGTGGTGGCCGCTGCAAACGAGCATCCGGAAAAGGTATTCGATTTTATTCCGGTCAAACCAGCGCGGGCCTTGGATGGTGCTGGCCCACAGCAAATTTTCCTGCTGATCGACGAGGTGCAGTATGCCCGCGAGCCGTCTCATTTTTTAAAATACCTGTACGATACTTATGAAGGTAACCTGAAGGTAGTGGCGACAGGGAGCAGCGCCTTTTATATTGATCAGAAATTCAAAGATTCGCTGGCGGGGCGGAAGCGCATATTCAGGCTTAATACGCTCAATTTCAGCGAATTTCTGGTTTTTAAAAATCAAGAACAACTTGCGGCAGAGTTGGAAACGCTTCGGCGCCAACCCGAATACCAATCGCAGTATTTCGCCGACCTGCGCCGGGCCTTTTGGGAATACCTGCGTTTTGGAGGTTACCCGGCTGTAGTGCTCGAGGCGAGTGAGCGCGAAAAACGATTTACCCTGGATGAGTTAAAGAATGCTTATGTACGCCGCGACGTACAGGAAAGCAAGGTTGCGCATGAACTCAAGTTTTACCGCTTGTTTCAAATGCTTGCCGATCAAACGGCTAACCTGCTAAATAAAAACGCTTTGGCAGGCGACCTTCAACTCGACGCCAAAACGGTCGACAACTATGTTTATATCCTGGAAAAATGTTTTCATATCAGCCTGCTCAAGCCCTTTTTTCGTAACCTGAGGAAAGAACTCACCAAAATGCCCAAGATCTACTTCAATGATCTCGGCATGCGCAATGCCCTGCTCAACCGTTTTGAAGAAACGCCAAACCGGGCGGATAAAGGCCAGCTGCTTGAAAACTACTTTTTTATTCGCCTAAACGAACTTTACCCGCCTGAACAACTATTTTTTTGGCGTACAACGGATGGCCAGGAAGTGGATTTTATCGTGCAGGAGAGCCCGGATACAGGGCCGGCTTTTGAAATCAAATGGTCGGAAAGCCGTCTTGGCGAAAACCGATACGCGCTTTTTGAAAAGGCGAATCCTGGTTTTTCGCTGCATTTTTTAAACAGCGAGCAGTTTTGGGTACTGTAACCGGCACCCTATTATTAAGGCAGTAGAAGCTAATCGGCGTGTTCGTTGTGGCGTTTATTCGCTTCCACCCCCGTCATCGCCCGTTCGGCCATTGCCGTAATCGTCAGCGAAGGGTTCACCCCCGGGTTGGCCGATACCATGGCTCCGTCGCAAACCAGGAGGTTTTGGTACCCGAACACCCGGTTTTGCACGTCGATCACGCCGGTTTCCGGTCCGGCGCCCATAACCGCACCGCCAAGGATATGTGCCGTGCCGGGCATTCCCGCCAGCGGGGTTAGGAAAAAAGCCGTGGAAACACCGCCGAGAATGCGCTCCATACGGCGCGCCAGTTCGGTGGCGCGGGGGATAAAAGCGGTAGGCGCGCTGCCGTCGGTTTCGGTGCGCATGCCGCCCCGGCGGGTGCTCCGAAAGCGAAGCGTGCTGTCGAGTGTTTGCATGAACAAGAGGATGGTGCTGCTCTTCGCCCAGTCGTTTACCCGCAGGTACTGCCAGCTTCGACGTGGGCTCCGGACAATTTTTCCCAGAATTTTCCCAAAACGCACCAGCGCGTTTTTTCCCTCTACATATGGCAGCAGGGTAGGGCGCCAGGCGCCTGAGCCAGGGCCGTAGCGGCACACCTCGAGGTGGCTATCGGGGTCGGTATGCAGGATGGATCCGATGGCCACGCCTTTCGACAGGTCGGCTTTACCGTTGAGTTGAGTGACCATGATCAGGCTTTCGTTGTTGGTTCGGATATCGAATCCGACGCGGTCGGACAGCCGGGGCAGCGACGATTTTTTCAATTTTAACAGCAAACGCACCGTGCCGAGCACACCGCCGGCAAACACCACGCCCCGGGCAGTCAGCTTTTTAGGCTTTTTACGCCAGCGGGTAGACGGCTGAAAGGTAACCTGGTAGCCTTCGCTGCCATCGTCGGCGCCGAGCGGCTGTACGTCGGTCACTTCGTGTTCGGCGAGAATTTCAGCGCCCAGTTGTTGGGCCAGGTGGAGGTAGTTTTTGTCGAGCGTGTTTTTGGCATTGTGCCGGCAGCCGGTCATGCAGCTGCCGCAAAAATGGCAGCCGGTGCGCTCGGGGCCTTTGCCGTCGAAGTAGGGGTCGGGCACGGTCACGCGGGGTTTTCCGAAAAAAACGGCCACTTCGGTGGGGGAGAAATGGGCTTCCTGACCAATTTCGCGGGCCAGGGTTTCGAGGGCGCGGTCGTTGTCGAACAGTTGCGGGTTTTTCACAGCGCCGAGCATGCGGCGGGCGGTAGCGTAGTGCGGGGCGAGTTCCTGCTGCCAGTCGGCCAGGCCCGCCCAGCTGCCGGTTTGGAAAAAAGCGGGCTTGGGCACGGGCAAGGTATTGGCGTACACCAGCGAGCCGCCGCCCACGCCGGTGCCGGAAATAAAGCCTACGTGCCGGAAAATGCTGATTTGCATGATGCCGAACCAGCGCAACGCGGGCATCCAGAGCCAGCGGCGGAGCTGCCAGTTGGTGCGGGCAAAATCGTCGGCCCGGTACCATTTTCCTTTTTCAATGACCAGCACGCGGTAGCCTTTTTCGGCCAGGCGCAGGGCGCTGACGGCGCCGCCGAAGCCGCTGCCGATGATGATGTAGTCGTAGTCGTGTTTCATATCGACCGGATTTACAGGATTTTTAAGTTTGGACGGGATTTGAAGTTTTAAAAGATTTCAGAGTTGGGCTGGATTAGGGGATTAAAAGAATAGAAAATTACGGCAACCCGTATTGTTCGACAGTGATTGTCTTTTATCTTTAAAACGGAGCTTGGGTCAGAAACAGGCTCCGTTTTTTATTCAACCAAAATTGCTTCACCCTTCAACACGCTTTGCCATGAAATCCCCCCTCCTTTTTGTCACTTTAGCTTTATTAACCTTACTGGGTTGTTCCCCCTACAACACCGGCTTCGACACCGTCGGCCAGGGCGTGGTTTTTTACCCGCCCGATGCCTTTTGGGAGCCGGACTCCACCAATGCCTACATCAGCGCCCCTCCGGACAGCCTCGCCCGACTGGCGCGGTATGATTCCTCGCGGCAGCACCGCTACCTGGTGCAAATACACGGCATCGGCTGCGTGCTGCCGGCTACCCAATACCCCGATACTTTGCGGCCGGCGGCCAAGGTTGTCGACGTGCTTTATCGAAAATCTGATTTCAATAACGGGTACTGGAATTGCCGGTTTCAGCCTACCGGCGCCTATTCGGAAAAAGTATTTGTGGTTCCGATCACTATCTCCGACCGCAAGTATCCCATACCTGCAAATTTTATTTTCGGCTGGTTGCAAATGAGCGTTTCGGTTTTCGTGATGGCGCTTATGTTGTATATCTGGTTTGCTTTTCACTACCGGCAAAGCAGGCAGAACGCCGTTCCGCTGCTGGAGCGGCTGAAACAGGATTTCGGGGTAGTCTTTCTCGCGATGGCCCTGTTTTTCTGGGCTATTACCGGCCTGGTAGGTATCGAAAACAACGATCCGAACCACAAGGAGATCATGATCCGGTTCTTTTCGCTGACCAACAACAACTTATTCCTGCTCGCCCTGCCGGGATTTCGCTACGGGATCGCGCATTTTCGAAAACACCGGGAGTGGTATGTTTTCGGGGGCGCTATACTGATCTTGTTTTCCCTGCTGATTATGGTCTCGATTGCTATTGACCCTGGCAGTTTCAAGGATGCGTTCAAATGGTTCGACATCCTGTACTCCGTCGGCGTGCTGACGCTGCTGGGTTGGTTGCTCCTCGCATCGTTCTGGAAGCGCGAGCTGAGGGGTATTTCGGTATTGGCTTTGGTGGTCATTCTTGGAACGCTTTACGCACAGGTGGTCCCGCATGTGCCTGGAGTCAGGATTGCAACCGGGTTGTTCCATCCAATTTGCTACCTCACTACGTTCGTGTTGTTTTCCACCCTGTTGGTAGCCCTGACGTTCAGTTGGTACACCGAGGAAATGGTGCAGCAAACGGCCGAAAAGTATGCCGGTCTTCAGGCTGCTATGCAGGCTGCCAACATCAGCAACCGCGAAAAACGCGAAAAACTACAGGCTGCCATCGCCAACGACCAGCTGGAGTTGGCGTTTTCCGCTCTGGCTTGCCTTCCGGGTATAGGCGCTGCCGATCGAGAGGAATGGATCGCTTTGCACAGCCGATTTACGTCGACCAAAAAGGATTACCACGCTGGCCGGGCTGCCGGCGCCGATTTTCAAACGGTTCGCGCGCAGGTAGTGGGAGGCTTGCTGGGGCTGATCGAGCGTTTGTTGCCGGACTAAAGCCGAACTAAGCCCACCAGGTCGCTACTCTTGTGACAAATGTCACAGACAAACCTGCGCAAAGCAAAGTACATTTACGCCGCCAGTCAAACTCCTCCTGCATGAAATACGGATTTATCATCGACAACCGCAAGTGCATCGGCTGCCACGCCTGCACCACAGCCTGCAAAAGCGAACATGAGGTGCCGGTGGGTGTGTTCCGCACCTGGGTCAAACAGGTAGAAAAAGGAACCTTCCCCAACACCCGGCGGGTGTTTTCGGTACTGCGCTGCAACCACTGCACCGACGCGCCCTGTGTGGAAATCTGCCCCGTGGAAGCCCTGTACACCCGCCCAGATGGCATCGTTGATTTTGATAAAAACCGCTGCATCGGCTGCAAATCCTGCATGCAAGCCTGCCCCTACGACGCGCTCTACATCGACCCCGACACCCACACGGCAGCCAAGTGCAACTACTGCGCCCACCGCGTGGATGTAGGCCTGGAGCCGGCCTGCGTGGTCGTTTGCCCGGAGCACGCCATCATTTCCGGCGACATGGAAGACCCCAACTCGGAGATCAGCCAAACGCTTTCGCGCCACCAAACTACGGTGCGAAAGCCGGAAAAAGCCACGGTGCCCAACCTGTACTACATCGACGGCGACGCTTTTTCGCTCAGCCCCGGCGCTGCTGAGCAGCCGCAGGAGCAGCTCTGGAGCGCGCAAACCCGCGGCGTCGGCCATTTTGCCAAACATACCGAACGCCTCGCCTGGCAGGGCGAAGACCTGGTGCGCGAGCTGATGGAAAAATCCGCTATGAGCGTCGAGCCGGCCGCCAGCGGCGAGTTCAGCCCCCCAAAAAGCATCGAGGTGCTCACCGGTCACAACAATGCGCGCCGGGTGTACAATGCTCCGGGTAAAGGCATCCTCTGGGGCTGGGAAGTACCGGCCTACGTGACCACCAAGGCCATTGCCGCCGGGGTGTATTTCCTGGCGGTGTGGATCAACCTGAGCCAGTTCGGCAAGCTGTGGACGGAGGCGTTTTTCCAGATTGGCCTCGGTGTCAGCCTCGTTTTCCTGTTGCTGACCACGGCCTTGCTGGTCAAAGACCTCGATCAGCCGCGGCGTTTCCTCTACGTGCTCCTGCGCCCGCAATGGCGCTCCTGGCTGGTGCGCGGCGGCTATGCGCTCAGCCTGTTCGGCGGTTTGCTTACCCTCCAACTGGCGGCTTCTCTGCTCGGCTACGAGGGGCTGGTCGTCTGGTTGACGCTTCCCGGACTGGCGCTGGCCCTGATCGTGGCGGTGTACACGGCTTTTTTGTTCGCCCAGGCGCGCGGCCGCGATTTCTGGCAAAGCCCCGTACTGCCCCTGCACATGCTGGTGCACAGCCTGATGGCCGGCGGGGCAAGTTTTGTTTTGCTCAGCGGGTTTGGCGTGCTGGACGCCGGATCGTGGCCGACGGCATTTGTGCTGATTGGCGTTGCGCTCAACCTGTTGGTGCTGCTCGTAGAACTAACCATCGGGCACCCCACCGCCGATGCCAAAGCCGTAGTGGGCATGATTTTAAAAGGAAAATACCGCTTCGAATTCTGGCGCATTATCGTCGCCTGTAACCTGCTGCCGGCTGTCGCGCTTTGGCTCGACCCGGCCAATGCTATAACCGAAGTGCTGGCCGGAATTCTGGTGTTGTGGGGGATTTACCGGCTGGAAAAAATCTGGATTGAAGCGCCGCAAAGAATTGCTTTGAGCTAGGGGAGGATCGTGGGATTAAAGTCAAAATGTAAAATGTAAAATTTAAAAGTCAAAAGGGAGATGAGTGGGGAGGGGAGTGCTGCGGCGTTGAGAGTTGAATTTATTGAGGTTATTTTGAAGGGCGGGCTTTTCCCTGGGCGGTTTTGACGCTGGAGGTGAAAATGGCGACCAGTTGATTGCATTCATTCAGGATTGGGCCTACGGCAGGTTCTTTGAGGAGACCTGATCGTTGCGCAATTTTCAGGGTGATTTGACTTTCGCGAAGTTCTTTTAAACAAATACGCAGCTTATGCAGAAAATCAGCTGGAGATTCGGCGCCTTGCGCTTCACCGTAATTCAGTGCCGGAGAAGTGCCCGAACGGCCCAACTGCCCGGATAAATGTTTGCCCATTGAGCTGTTCGGGAGCAAGGAAATGACTTGAATAATCGACACAGCAAAATTGATCAACCGTTCTTCCAAATTGTACGTCTGCGTTTTCACAGGAGCTAAAATTTTTAAATCCAAAAAGGAAACAGACATAAAACAAAAACCACAAAACCCAACATAAAAACAAAACTTTTTATTTTAAAAAACAAGCCTCCCTTCCCTCAATCCCCCTTTTGACTTTTAGATTTTACATTTTACATTTTGACTTTAATTTCCACATGCCCGGTATCATAGAAAAACTAGCCGAATCCATCGGCCTCATCCCCAAACTCCACCACGGCGACGAGCCGCCCCTCGACCGCCTGCAACCCGGCAGCGCCCTCACCCACTACCCGCCGCCCGAACAATGGGACAACTGGACGGAGTATGAAGCCACTGCCTGGCCGCGCCGCGTCAAAAAGACCTACGACATCGTGCCCACCACCTGCTTCAACTGCGAGTCGGCCTGCGGCTTGCTGGCTTATGTCGACAAATCCAGCGGCGCCGTGCGCAAGTTCGAGGGCAACCCTTACCACCCTGCCTCCCGGGGGCGCAACTGCGCCAAAGGCCCGGCTACGATCAACCAAATCACCGACCCCGATCGTATTCTCTACCCGCTCAAACGCACAGGCCAGCGCGGCGAAGGCAAGTGGGAGCGCGTCAGCTGGGACGCTGTGCTCGACGATATCGCCGGGCGCATCCGCAAGGCCCTGCAGGAAAAACGCCACAACGAGATCGCCTACCACGTAGGCCGGCCCGGCCACGAAGGCTACATGGACCGCGTGCTCCAGGCCTGGGGCGTCGACGGGCACAACTCGCACACCAACATCTGCTCTTCCGGCGCCCGCTTCGGCTACGCCATCTGGCATGGCCACGACCGCCCTTCGCCCGACCATGCCCACGCCCGCGTGATCCTGCTCATCTCGGCGCACCTGGAGTCGGGTCACTACTTCAACCCGCACGCCCAGCGCATCATCGAGGGCAAAATGAACGGCGCCAAACTGATTGTCATGGACCCGCGCCTGTCGAACACCGCCAGTCTGGCCGACCATTGGCTGCCCACCTACCCGGGTTCCGAAGCGGCGGTGTTGCTGGCCATGGCCAAGGTGATCCTCGACGAAGGTTTGTTCGACCGCGACTACCTCGAGCACTGGGTCAACTGGCAGCAGTGGCTCGAAACGGAATTTCCCGGCGAGCCGGCCAGCTTTGAAAATTTTATCGAAAAAATGCGCGCCGCCTACGCGGAGTACACCCCCGAATTTGCGGAGCAGGAAAGCGGCGTACCGGCGGCCACCGTGCGCGAGGTGGCCATCGAGATCGGAAAAGCCGGCAGCCGTTTTGCCACGCACAACTGGCGCTCGGCCGGCTCGGGCAACCTCGGCGGCTGGGCGGTGGCCCGCTGCCTGCATTTTCTCAACGTGCTTACCGGCTCGGTGGGCACGGAGGGCGGCACCAGTCCGAACGACTGGAACAAGTTCAAACCCTCGTTTTTCGATCACCCGCCTGCCCAGAAATTCTGGAACGAGCTGCATTTCCCGAAAGAATACCCGCTGGCGTTTTTTGAAATGTCGTTTTTGCTACCGCATTTCCTGAAAGACAAGCGCGGCCGCATGGACACCTATTTTACCCGCGTGTTCAACCCGGTGTGGACCTACCCCGACGGATTCATGTGGATGGAAGCGCTGAGCGACGAGGAGGCCGTGGGCTGCCATATCGCCCTCACGCCCACCTGGAGCGAAACGGCTTATTTCGCCGACTACGTGCTGCCCATGGGCCTGGCTTCCGAACGGCACGACCTGAACAGCTACGAAACCCACTCGGGCACCTGGATCGCTTTCCGCCAGCCGGTGCTGCGCGAGGTGGCGCGGCGCCAGGGCAAAAACCCGCAGTTTACCTACGAGGTGAACCCCGGCGAGGTGTGGGAAGAGGACGAATTCTGGATTCAACTTTCCTGGCGCATCGACCCCGACGGCTCGCTGGGCATTAAAAAACACTTCGAGTCGCCCTACCGGCCCGGCGAATGCGTCACCGTCGACGAGTACTACCAGTATATCTTCGAACACACCAAGGGCCTGCCCGAAACTGCCGCCCGCGAGGGTCTCTCCGCGCTGGAATACATGCGGAAATACGGCGCTTTTGTGGTGGAAAAATCGGGTTACAAGAAAAACGAACACCTGCTGGATGAAAAAGCCCTGGAAGGCTCCAGCACCGATGCTAAAACCGGCGTGATCAGCAAAAACGGCAAGGCCATCGGCGTGTCGGTCAAGGGCAAGGCTTGTGTCGGTTTTCCCACGCCCTCGCGCAAGCAGGAGTTTTTCAGCCCGACCATGATCGACTGGAAATGGCCGGAGTACCGCATTCCGGCGTATTTAAAAAGCCACATCCACCCCGACGAGATCGACTATGCCAACGGCGAGTTTCCGCTGCTGCCCACGTTCCGGCTGCCGGTGTTGATCCACTCCCGCTCGGGCAATGCCAAATGGCTGTATGAAATCGCCAACCGCAACCCCATCTGGATGCACCCTTCCGACGCCGCGCGCCTGGGCGTCGACACCGGTTCGCTGGTGCGGGTGTACACCGAAATCGGCTATTTTGTCGACAAGGTGTGGGTCACCGAGGGTATGAAACCGGGCGTGCTGGCCTGCTCGCACCACCTGGGGCGCTGGCGGCGTCCGCAAGATGCGCCCGGCAACCGCTGGGCCACGGCCACGGTGCAGATCGGCACCAACGGGCAGGGCGGCTGGACGATGAAAACCCTGCGCGGCATCGAGCCCTTCCGCAGCGCCGACAAAGACAGCGCCCGTATTTTCTGGAGCGACGGCGGCGTGCACCAAAACATTACCTTCCCGGTACACCCCGACCCGATCAGCGGCATGCATTGCTGGCACCAGAAAGTGCGTTTGGAAAAAGCGCACGAAACGGACTGCTACGGCGATATTTTTGTAGATACGAACAAAAGCATGGAAGTTTACCGCAAATGGCTCGACCTGGCCCGGCCCGCACCCGGCCCGAACAACCTTCGCCGGCCGCTGTGGATGAAACGGGCGTTGCGCCCGGTCGACGAAGCGTTTTATTTTTAAAGTCAAAATGTAAGATACTCGCCCCGCCTTAGTGGGGTAAAAGTCAAAATTTAAAAGTAAGATTTCGGGAGAGGATGTTTGAAAGCATTATTGCACAAATCATCCACTCAACGGCAGCCCCCTTTTAACTTTTACCCCGCTAAGGCGGGGCGAGTATCTTACATTTTATCCCGCTAAGGCGGGACAAGCTATTATACCTTTCAAATGAGTTTGGGGAGATTTCTGAAATCGCAGTTGCACAACATCGTTGAGGAAGTGAAAAGCACACTTCCCGACGACATCAGTTTTGATTTTCGCAAACACGTCCTGCCGCTATTTTTCCCTTTTCTGGCCTGGAAAGACGAGGTGCGCGACCGCAAAACGCTGAAGGCCGATTTCATGGCGGGCCTGGTCGGGGCCATCATTGTATTGCCGCAGGGCATTGCCTTTGCTATAATTGCCGGTTTGCCGCCAGTGTACGGATTGTATACGGCGATTATTACGCCGGTGGTGGCGGCTTTGTTCGGCTCATCGCGGCATTTGGTGTCAGGACCGACCACGGCGATATCGCTGGTGGTGTTTGCGGCGGTGAGTAAAATGGCGCCGCCCGAATCGCCGGAATACATTGCCAAGGTATTACTGCTAACGTTTTTGGCGGGGGCCATACAGTTTGGTTTGGGCTTGGCGCGCATGGGGCGATACATCAGTTTTGTGTCGCATACCGTGGTGGTGGGGTTTACTGCCGGGGCGGCTATGTTGATTGTGACCAATCAATTAAAAGGTGTGTTGGGTATTGCGATGTCTGGCCGGCTGGGCTTTATCGATACCTGGGAGCATGCGTTTTTGCACTTGGGTGAAATTAAATGGCCGGTATTTGCGGTAGCTGTTTACACGCTTTTTTCGGCGGCGTACGTAAAAAAATACCTGCCCAAATTTCCGCCGCTACTGGTTGGGTTGGCCTTGGGAACTGCCCTGGCTTGGGCCATTGGCGGCTCCTCGGCAGGCATCCCGTTTGTGTCGGAGATACCGGCTGCCTTGCCGGCCTTGTCATTGCCGGAGTTTAAAGCGTCCAATTTACAGGAGTTGCTGGCCGACGCCTTTGCAATCGCTTTATTGGGTTTGATCGAGGCGGTGGCCATTGCACGGGCTATTGCCGTGAAATCGGGTCAGCCGATTGTGGGCAACCAGGAGTTTATCGGCCAGGGCTTGTCGAATATCGTGGGCAGTTTTTTCTCCTGTTATGCCGGCTCGGGTTCGTTTACCCGCTCGGGCTTGAACTACGAGGCGGGCGCCAAAACGCCGATGGCGGCTATTTTCGCCGCTATGATGGTGCTGGTGATCGTGCTGTTGCTCGGGCCCTATGCCCGCTTCCTCCCGTCGCCGGCCTTGAGCGGATTAATCCTGCTGATCGGTTGGAATCTGATCGACTTCAAACACATCCGGGAGATTCGCAAGGCGAGCAAGCAGGACAACCTGATCTTGGGCGTTACCTTTTTCGCCACCCTGTTTGCGGAACTGGAATTTGCGGTGTACATCGGCGTGTTCCTCTCCCTGTTTTTTTTCCTCAAACGCACCTCGCAGCCCAACATCGCCGTGATGTCGCCCGACTCGGGGCACTACCGCCACCAATTCATTAATATTATTCGAAAAGAAGTGCCGCAGTGCCCGCAGCTGAAAATCATCCGCATCGACGGGCAGCTCTACTTCGGCGCGATCGACCACGTTTCGGCCGAATTGCGCGAGATACGCAAAGGGCCGGAGAAGCACTTGCTGGTGCTGGCCAACGGCGTCAACTTCGTCGACCTCGACGGCGCCGAGTGGCTGGCCCGCGAAGCCGCTTTTTGGCGGAAAAAAGGCGGCGGATTGTACCTGGTGCGGCTCAAAATTATCGCTCAGGATGTGATGGAAGACGGGGGGTACATGGACGAAATCGGGCGCGAGAATTTTTTCGTGTCGAAAACCGACGCGCTGGGCGTCATTTACAACAAACTCGACCTGGAGGTGTGCAAGGCTTGTCCGCACCGGGTGTTTTTCGAATGCGCCAGCGACGAGCGGCTGCCCCAACTGGAGCAGAGCACGGAGGCGTTGCCGTTTAGGGCGTTGTGAGGGGGGATGATGCTTATGCCCCAATCCCATTTTTTCAAATTGACAAACTAAAACTAACTTTACCGGACAGCGCGCGCCCCGGCTTCTGCCTGAACAGGTCCACGCTCCCCGGTTATGGAAAATTTTCGTCAGCTTTTTCCCGATTTGGAAGACCCGCTCCGGCAGCAATTGCAGGAAAAAGGCCAGCTGGTAAGCGTTCCGGCCGGCGCAACGCTGCTGCAAACGGGCCAAAACATCCGCAACACCATGCTGGTGCTCGAAGGCCTGATCAAACTGTACCGCTGCGACGACGAGGGCAACGAGTATTTCGTGTACCACCTCGAGCCCGGCGACGGCTGCGCGCTTTCCATGATCTGCGACCGCTCGCGCCACTTCAGCTCCATCACCGCGCGGGCAGTTACCGACGCCCGCCTGCTTGCCGTGCCCCTCGAATGCACCGAACATTGGATGCGCGAATTTCCCAGCTGGTACCATTTTGTGATCCACACCTACCGCAAACGGTTTGAAGAACTGCTGGAAACCATCGATCAGATCGCGTTCAAAAACCTCGACGAACGCCTGGAGTTTTACCTGCGCCGCCATGCCGCCAGCCTCGACGCCCGGGTGCTGCACCTGAACAACACCGAAATCGCCCAGGAACTGAATTCCTCCCGGGAGGTGATCTCGCGTTTGATGAAAAAATTGTCGGAGCAGGGAAAGGTTCGGTTGTCTAAAAACGGCATTGAAGTCCTGTAGTGCTAAAAGACAATTTCCCGACATAGTTTAACTTTTGGTCTCCATCAAGCGCTTTAGGCACGCTTTTAGCTATTGTCGTATACTCACCGATTACAGAATTGTTTGTTTTCTGCTCAGGCCATCCACTAGTGTGGTCTGTTTCGGGCATTTATCTACAGCCCGGCGCATATTAATCCGCAAACGATTTCTTCGCATTCTACCTCGGGATTGGTTTAACTATTTTTTCTGCACTGCAGGAAAAACGCCTTGCTCTTTTGTTTTAAAAAAACCAATTCCAGAAATGTGGATCCGAGATTTTTACGTAAAAATTCTGGCCGCTTGCATGATGCTGATGGTGGCGTCTGATTTGCCCGGAAAACGCCCTGTATCAGTTGAATTTACCTTTGGAACAAAACTTTTACCGCTTTCTGCAAGCTTTATTCCGCCCGCTACCGGTGTTCAGCGTATCGAACTAAACGACCGGCTGCTGCCATCGATCACTTGTCCGCCCGACCTGGTTTTATCCTGCGCCGGAGCAGTGCCGGCCATCGATATGGAAGCGGTCACCGCATCCGACTTCTGCGCGGGCACGGTTACTAAAACCCATGTGGGCGACTCGCTGGCTTTCCATACCTGCCCGAACAAGTTCCAACTCTTCCGCGTATTTCAGGCCGCCGATACTTGCGGAAATATTGCCACCTGCGCCCAGCGCATTAAGGTGGAAGCCGACCACTTGCCTCCGCTCATTTGTCCGCCAGGCCTTACGGTTTCCTGTGTGAGCGATATCCCGGCAGTCGATGTCGGCGCCGTAATAGCCAGCGACTTGTGTGGCGGTATGGCCACGGTAATGCATGTTAGCAGTTTTGTCTCGGATTATTCCTGCTCCGACCAGTATCGGATATCGCGCACGTATTTGGCTACCGATGCCTGCTCCAACACCGCAAAATGTACACAGGAAATTGTGGTGCACGACAAGCAGGCGCCGCTCATGACTTGCCCGCCCGATATCACGGTTTCCTGCGAAGAGCAATTGCCGGGCATCGATGTGAGCCCGATCCTTACCACGGATAACTGCGGGGGCAACATTCAACGGGCATTTGTGGGGGAAAGCACCCTGGACAAAACCTGCCCGAACCGTTTCCGGAAAATTCGAACCTATCGGGTGACCGATGCCTGCGGCAACACCGCCACCTGCACCCAAAATGTAGTGGTTTATGATGAAGTAGCACCAACGATCATTTGCCCGCCGGCCACAACGGTCGATTGTCCTCCCGGTCTTGATCCCGACTTGCTCAGCGTTTATACCGCGGATAACTGTGGCAGCCTCACGCCAAAAACCTACGAGGGCGATATCGTGACGGCTGCGCTTCCGGGCGACTGGTATGTGCTTGCCCGCACCTTTCGGGCTACAGATGCCTGCGGGCAAACCCAAACCTGCACGCAAAAAATAACGCTCCGGGATGCCGAACCGCCAACCATCAAGTGTCCGGCCAACCTCACCGTCGCCTGCCCCGAACTGGCGCCGCTGGCCGAGGGCAACGCTGCAACCGCAAGCGACAACTGCGGCGGGCCGATAAAAACCATATTGGCCGGAGCCGTGATTTCCAACCAGATCTGTGCCAACCGCTACCTGTTGACGCGCACGTACCAGGTAGCGGATTTGGTCGGCCATACGGCGACTTGCTCGCAACAGATACTGGTGGACGACCCGAACCCGCCAACCATTACGTGCCCGCCCAACACCACCGTAAGCTGTGCAAGCGCGGCGTATGTGGTGGATTTGAACGCGGTGAGCGCAACGGACAACTGCGCGGGCCTTGTAAAAAGCCACGTCAAGGACATGATTACCAACAAAATATGCCCCAATAATTTTGTGCTGACGCGCACCTTTCAGGTAGCGGACGGCTGCGGGTACACGGCTACTTGCACCAGCCGGATTCGCGTGCTCGACGCGCCGCCGCCCGCTGTTTGCCCGCCCAACACCACTGTTTCCTGCGCAGCGGAGGTGCCGGCAGCTGCCGCGGATTCGTTTGTGTTTTACGACAACTGCGGCGACAGCATCAGCCAGGTAAAGTGGCTCGGCGATGCAATTTCCAATAAAACTTGCGAAAACCGCTACCTGATCACCCGCAGCTATCGCATCACGGATGGTTGCGGCAATTCGGCCCTGTGCAGCCAGAAAATTCAGGTTTCCGACCAAACGGCTCCGGTGCTTGTTTGCCCCGCTAATGTTGTGGTTACTTGTTCCGCACAAATTCCAGCTCCAACGCCGGGCGCCTTGGCGGCGCAGGAAAATTGTGCGAACGGCGGCGCGCTGAACATCTCGTTCAGCGAAGCCCAGGTCAACACCAGCTGCAGTAATGGCTACCAAATTATCCGAACCTACAAAGCCACGGACCTTTGCGGCAACACCGGCGCCTGTGTTCAGCAAATTACCGTCGACGATCAAACGCCACCCACGATCAGTTGCCCGGCCAATATCACGGTGACCTGTGCCTCCCAAGTACCACCTTTGATGCCTGTCATGGTAGCTGCCTCCGACAACTGTGGCGGTTCGTTAACCCGGTTCTTTCTTGGCGATCAGATAGATGCCCAGGTTTGTGCCAATAATTTCCGGATCAACCGGGTGTACGCCGCCGCCGACCTTTGTGGCAACTCCGCTTCCTGCACCCAAATCATCACCATTTTGGATCAGAAACCACCCACGATCACTTGCCCGGCCAACCTGACGGTAAACAGTACGGCAGCCGTGCCGGCTCCCAACGCAAGCGGTATTCCGGCAGTTGGCGATAACTGCACGGGCGGTTTGGTTAAAAGCCATCTGGCCGACCTGGTATCCAATCTGGTTTGTGCAGAGCAATACCAGTTGACCCGGGTTTATCAGGCTGCAGATGCCTGCGGAAATACAACGACCTGCCAGCAGAAAATCACGGTCGACGACCGGCAGGCGCCGACCGGCCAATGCCCGAATCTGCTACCGGTAGCCTGCGCAGCCGATATGCCCTGCGATGCCGCCGACCCTAGTCTTCCGGCGTTTTTACAACAAATTGGAACATATTTTACCGACAACTCCGGCGTACCCGTACTAGTCGGAGTCGACTCCATGTTGCCCGTCGAGGACTGCACGGCCGGAAACAACAGCTTTGGCCGCACGATCCGATATACGATCAGCGATGCTTGCGGAAACCAAACACCCTGTACCGTTCGGTATACCGGTACTTGTTTTTGCACCTATACCCAGGATTTCTGGGGCGACCCGGCAAGCAAAATCGAGGGGCTGGACCTCCGCTCCGTTCTAGATTCCCTCCTGAAAACTGGCGGGATCACCCTGGGGAGCCATGGGAGCTGCGGGTATACGTTCAGCAACCCAATATGTATTTTCAAGGCGCTGCCTGCCGGCAACGAAGTGGCTCCATTTTTCTCCGGCAATGTGCCCGGCTGCACCGGCCCCTGGGAAAATGCAGTAGCAGGCCAGCTGCTCGCGTTGCAACTCAACATCCGGTACAACCAAGCCTACCGCGGACGTAACCTGGGCGCCGTGCCGCTTGCCGGATCTTGTTTGCTGGATACCGCCACGGTGAAATTCCTGAACATACCGGCTAACCCGACCGTACAGGATTTGGTTGCGCAGGCAAACGGCTATTTGCTGAGCTATTGTTTTGGCGATACAACCTACAGGCCAGGTTTCGGGGAGAAAATCCTGACCGCCCTGCGCACCCTGAATGAATACTGGAAAGATTGCGGAAAAAATCATCTTTGTCCTTCGGGCAGCTTTGCCACACATGATCCGCAAGACCGCAGCGATATCCATACACGCGACTACGAGAGCCTGGAGACAATACGTTTGATGCCCAATCCGGTGCAGGATGTCCTGCATGTTGAATGCACGACCAATACACCGGCGCAAACGCTGCTCCGGGTATTCGACGCGGCGGGAAGGCAAGTGTTGTGGCGCATGGTTGAAACGGGGGCGGGTGTCCAATCGATAGATTTGGATGTTGCCGGTTTGCGCCCCGGTGTTTATTGGTTGTCGTGGGCAGGAGGGGCGCTTGTCGTTTCGCGGCGGTTTGTGGTGTTTCGCGATTAGGAACTTATTATTTGATCGTTCCCTGGTGGTCCAATTTTTTTGTAAACCCTCGTCACGTTGCACACTACTGGACAGTTTTCTCGCAGATGATTTTATGCAGACTAGTTTTCACAGATTTCACGCCGAAAATTCTGCGCAAAACCTGTGCGATTTTCTGTGCGAAATCTGTGCGCCATAAAACTGTCCAGTAGTGTGGCAACTACGCTGCGATGGCAAGGTCTGAGAGTTCAGAATGACTCCTGCTTGGGCATTTCCGCCGCTCAAAAAATTTTACCTATGTGACTCAAGTCACAGCAATTGTCAGGCGGATATAGGCATCTTTGCATCATTATTTACCATAAATGCAAAAGAAATTATCCTGACATGACAATCGAACAAATCTATACCGGCTGTCTGGCGCAGGGCGCCTACTACATCGAAAGCGCAGGCGAAGCCGTCGTGATCGACCCTCTGCGTGAGGTCGCGCCCTACCTGGAGCGCGCCAAAAAGGACGGGGCCACCATCCGATACGTTTTTGAAACCCACTTCCACGCCGATTTCGTGAGCGGCCACCTCGACCTGAGCAAAAAAACCGGCGCGCCCATCGTGTACGGGCCTAATGCCAACCCGAGTTTTGAAGCCTATATCGCCAAAGACGGAGAGGAATTTAAAGTGGGTAAAGTCACCTTCCGCGTGCTGCACACACCCGGCCATACCATGGAAAGCACCTGTTACCTGCTGCTCGATGAGCAGGGCAAGGAGGTGGCGCTGTTTTCCGGCGATACGCTGTTTATCGGCGATGTCGGCCGCCCCGACCTGGCGCAGAAAGCTGCGCACCTGACCCAGGAGCAACTGGCCGAAACCCTCTTCGACTCGCTGCGCAACAAGGTGATGACCCTGCCCGACCAGGTGATCGTGTACCCCGCCCACGGCGCCGGCTCGGCTTGCGGCAAAAACATGTCGAAAGAAACCTCCGACACCCTCGGCCATCAAAAAGAAACCAACTACGCCCTGCGCGCCAACATGACCAAAGCCGAGTTTGTCAAAGAAGTGACCACCGGCCTCATGCCGCCCCCGGCGTACTTCCCGCTCAATGTGGCGCTCAACAAAAAAGGCTATGACAGCATCGACGAGGTGGTGGCCCGCGGTACCCGCGCCCTCTCGCCCCGCGCCTTCGAAGCTGCCGCCAATGAAACCGGCGCGCTCATCCTCGATACCCGCAAAGCCCAGGACTTCGCCGCCGGCTTCGTGCCCAACTCGATCTTCATCGGCATCGACGGCCAGTTTGCCCCCTGGGTAGGCGCCCTCATCCCCGACGTGAAACAGGAACTGCTCATCGTCGCCGAGCCCGGCCGCGAGGAAGAGGTGGTTACCCGCCTGGCTCGCGTCGGCTACGACTACTGCCTGGGCTACCTAGAGGGCGGCATCGACGCCTGGAAGGCAGCCGGCATGGGAATGGACAGCATCGAAAGCGTCACGGTCGACGAACTGGCGCAACGCCTGGAAAAGAATACCGCTCCGGTGTTCGACGTGCGCAAAAAAAGCGAATTCGACAGCGAGCGCCTCGAAGGGGCTGAAAACGCCCCGCTCGATACGGTGAACGAATCCATGCTGAGCATTCCCAAAGACAAAACCGCGTACATTCACTGCGCCGGCGGCTACCGCTCGATGATCTTTACCAGCATCTTGCGCGCCCGTGGATACGACAATCTGGTCGACGTGCAAGGCGGCTTCAAAGCGCTGAAGGAAAGCGGCAAGTTTCAACTGACCGATTACGTGTGCCCCAGTACCTTGCTTTAAATTATCGTTGATGAAGTTGATCAGGTTGACAGGGTTGATAGAGTTGATAGGGTTGATACGGTTGATATACAACCCTATCAACCCTATCAACCCTATCAACCCTATCAACCCTATCAACCCTATC